>JALOPY010000343.1 GCA_025453735.1 bacterium
CGACAGTTTCTTTGCGATATCCGCGGCGATGCAGCGATCCACCGGACGTGTCCCAACTGATGATTGCCTGGTCATTTTCAATGTGCAGATTGATCCAGACGTCGGGATTGATTTTTTCAATATTTGGTCGCTTGCCAGAAGCTTCTCTGAAAAAATCAACAATGGCATCTTTCAATCGCAATGCAGCAAATTGGGAATGGGTAATCTGACTATGCGAGACATTGGCAAAAATGGCAAACGATTGATCCACATGAAATAGATCGGCCCAGTTGATCTCTCTTGCTTTGTGATAAAGCAAGTCTGTGTGATGACAGAGAAAACTGATCAACGGCGCTAATATCCGCGTGAGAATACAAGAAGCATAATTGATGCGATACAGCGCCGCGTGATCAGCTTCAAAATAGATGCCTCGAAATGCCGGCTGGATATTTTTAGCGTCGAGCTGTGATAGCTCTTCAACGCCCAATTGTTCCAGTCCGCCAGCAACCTGGGCAAAGAAGCGATTCGTTTTCTGATATTCAAACATGTCTTGTGCAATGATAATTTTTTGAAATTTATTTTCCGCATTTCTAACCTGTATTCAGGTATATATAACTTGTTATTAATATAACGAAAATTAATCCCTGAATCAATAAATTTTTCTAAACATACTTTGTTCATTAAGGATTAAAATGTGACTTCAATTTTTTAAGTTACAAAATAATCCTCAACGAGTATATCAAAATCAAAATTTAATTTGCTATGGATCGAAGTATTCAGAATACTTTTCCATTCAATTCCGATATTGTATGGGGGGAATCGCTATGAAAGTGATTGCCTTGTTATTATTATTCGTTTTATTTGCAAGTGCAATGACACTCTCGCAAAGCACGCTCACTCCAACATCTTCATTTTTGGGGACACATAGTTATGAGCGGGTTAGCTATCATTTGCATACTGCCGGCGATGTTAATGGCGATGGCTTTGATGATTTTATGATCGGGACATTCCATAATAGCACCAATGGCTATAATTCTGGCGCAGCATATCTCATCCTGGGAAATCAAACTGCCAATTGGGGACATGATATTTCCCTGACCAATTCGGATGCTCGTTTTCTTGGCGCAAAACAATATGAATCCGCTGGCTATTTCCTCGGAGGTGGCGGCGATGTCAATGGCGACGATTTGGATGACATGCTGATTGGCGCGGCGGATGGTTTTTTGTATGTCGTGCTGGGCAGAGCTTCAGCAAATTGGGGAATGGATTTTGTTTTGTACGATCAGGCAAATGCAAGATATGAAGAGGAGGCGGCTGAAGATCAAGCCGGATTATCCAATGCGATTGTTGGGGATATCAACGGCGATGGCTATGATGATATTCTTTGTGGCGCTCCGTTCAATGATTATGGCACTGACGATGCAGGAAAGGCATACCTGATTCTCGGCAAAGCCAGCGGATGGCAGCGAGGGATTAATATCAGCAATGCGGATGCCTCATTTTATGGCTCTTCTTATGCGGCATTGGTTGGTTATTGCGTCGATGGAGTCGGCGATGTCAATGGTGATGACATTCCGGATTTTGCGATCGGCGCTCGTGGTGAGGGAAAAGTGTACTTATTTTTTGGGCGACGAAATGTAAATTGGGGAAAAAATTATAATATTACTAATGCCGACGTGACATTCGTTCGCGAGCAATATGGCAATTATACTGGCTGGCGCGTGTCCGGGGTTGGCGACGTGAATGGCGATAATTTTGACGACTTTGTGATTAGCGCGCCGTACCATGATGAAAATGAGTTAGAAAATGGAAAAGTCTATTTAATTTTGGGAAGGAGCAGCGACTGGGAAACGGATCTTGCCCAGGCAGACGCGTCATGGTATGGAGAGGCTCAAGACGATGAAGCAGGCTGGGACACCCAGGGCGCCGGCGATGTGGACAGCGATGGTTACGCTGATTTCCTGATTGGAGCGTGGTATAACGACTCCAATGGTGAGAATTCGGGAAAGATGTATTTGATTCGAGGCAAACGTTATGGCTGGCAGCGCAACGTTCTACTTTCAGATATTTCTGATTATTTCGTTGGTGAAAATGCTGGGGATTACGCAGGGTACTCCTGTTCCGGTGCTGGCGATGTCAATGGTGATGGCAAGTCAGACATCATTACATCCGCATCGTATTATAGTGAAGCTTATTATTGGGGAGGAAAAATTTATCTTTTTGTAAGCGAACCGTCAATTCCACCTGGTTATCAAATCTCAGGCACAATCAATTATTTCAGTCAATCAAGACCAGTACCTGATGCCAATGTCGATCTCTCGCATGTTGAAGGAAGCAGCAGTGATGTTACAAATGACGATGGATTGTATAGTTTTTCAGAAATAAAAACTGGAACTGTTTCATTGGCTGTAACAAAAGAGAATGATTTAAGAGATGCGATTTCCGGCTCTGATGCGCTGTTAGTTCTGCAATATTTAGCATTTTTAATCGGATTATCTCCTGATCAACATTTTGCAGCAGATGTCACAAAGGATGGCAATGTTTCAGGATCTGACGCCCAGGCGATCCTTCGTTTTCTGGCATTTTATACAGAAAATATTGGGGCAACTGGACAATGGCGCTGCCATCCGCCTGATACTTCATTTAGCCTGGTGGATCATTCTTCGGTTAATTTCAAAGGATTCCTGTTGGGCGATGCGAATGGGAGTTGGGGCGAAAGTTCCGGTGGATTAAATTTAATCAAAGAAGGCAATGATGTCGCACCTGCTGATTTGATCGTTCCTGAAAAAATTGAAATGACTGCAAATTATATTAAAGTGCCTATCGCTGTTGAAAAAGTTAATGTCCCATTGCAGACATTGGTGTTTAGCTTAGCTTACGATCAACAATTGCTGGAATTTCATTCTGCCAACAAAACAGCAGTTAGCCATAATTTCATAATGGCTGCAAACGGGAGTGAGCCAGGAAAACTGCACATTGCAATGGCAGGAATCAAAGGAATAACAACAGATGGCGCGATTCTCACGCTTATTTTTAAACAGAGAAATCAAAAGCAATCAATAAAAAGCACCGTCATTGAAATAACACAGGCGATCATCAATGACAGGAAATTGGATACGAACGAAAATGATCACGTTCTTATATCCGATGCAAAGAGCTCTGACAAGATAAATCAGATCAATTTCATTGGAAACTACCCCAATCCATTTAATCCAGCGACAACGATTTCTTTCGATCTGGCGGATGATGCACAGGTAACAATTTGCGTGTATAATACCTTTGGTCAGCAAGTCGCACAGGTGTTTGATGGCAGCTTACCAATCGGAAGCCATAACTTTATATGGCGCGCTGAAGATAAACAGGGACATCTTTTGCCATCTGGCATCTATTTTTACCAGATTTTAATCCTATATCAAGATAGACAGTTGGCAAATCCAATATCTGTTACAAAAAAGATGGTATTAATTCAATAAGGATGATTTGCAATGCGCTGATTGCATGTCAGTTTAGAGGGGGAGCTATTTAATAATAGCGAGCAAAAAAACGCATAGCAGCTCTGTTGCTGTTATGCGTTTTTGTTTAACCATGATCACAGTTCATCATAAAAGTAATCTCTCAGGCACGAGGTATTTGAACAAACCGTTCCGTAGGTTTTGAATCTTCGGAACGGTCGTTTACCACAATAAACTGAGATATTACTGCTAGAACGAAAAAGTACTTGTTTCATCAATTATTTTTTGGCATATTATGCATACTTCTATTTTTTTAATTGCATGATTCGTTGAAAATATCAGGAGTATGCTGTTAATGAAATTGACAATTTATTTTTTATTTGTTTTGGTGATCCTGGCTTTGTTCTTTCGAATCTCTTTTGCTTCTGGTCAGGTGGTTAGCAAAAGTTATCATAAAAACGAGGTTGAGAAATATCATCTTTTTGAAGTGAGCCTGCGCTCAGATTCGACGTATGAAAACCCATATACGCAGGTCGCGCTGTCTGCACTTGTTCTTGGACCTGGCGGCACTGAATATTCAATCGATGGGTACTGGCAGGGAGGAGCGACCTGGAAGCTCCGCATTATGCCAACGATGCCGGGACCCTGGTTTTATACAACGGAATCGAACGATCAAAGTCTTGATAACTTATCAGGGGAATTTGAATGCATTCCTTCGACCCACCCTGGAATTTTAATGGCGAATCCTGATTATCCGTACACATTCAAATTGAGTGAAGGCGCGCCATTTTTCTGGATGGGAGAAACCAGTTGGTGGTTGATGAGCCATGATGTATCTTTTGCAGATAGCACGTTCTGCAAATTTATCAACAAGCGT
>JALOPY010000344.1 GCA_025453735.1 bacterium
AACTAAATGTGCCCGATCCACTGGACGCAATTTCAAAGCATCTTCTAATAAAGTTTCATGCATGGTTATTGTTTAACCTCCAAAATTGCAGCACTATCAACCTTGTTTTAAAACTTATCCAGATACAATAAATATACAAATTATTAGTTGTCATTGGCAATCAAAATTTTCTTTTTCCGATGCAAATAATACACTGCTGGCTCCGTCCCCAACTGCTCAAATACCCGAAACGCCCGCTCCGAATGCGCCAATTGATACACCCGTGAATTTTCATCTTTGATATTCCCAAACACAATGGCATTGGTCGGACAGGTCTGGGCGCAGGCGGGAACGATCTCGCCGTCTCGAACTTTTCGGTTTTCATCTTTGGCTTTGTCTTTAGCAAAGCGAATTCGCTGGACGCAGAAAGTGCATTTCTCCATCACGCCTTTGGGGCGGGCCCACATTTCAGGATTGACCATTTTGTCCATCGGCTCAGGTCTTGGCGGAGTCAGCCAGTTAAAACGGCGGACTTTGTAGGGGCAGTTGTTGGAGCAATATCTCGTCCCGACACAGCGATTGTAAATCTGGGCATTCAATCCTTCGGGGGTATGATACGGCGCATAAACGGGACAGACCGATTCGCATGGCGCATAGTCGCAATGCTGACAGAGCATGGGCAGAAAATGCACGCCCTCCCCATTCTCATAGTACGGCTCGATCCGAATCCAGGACATCTCGCCGCCTCGGACATGCCGCTCTCTTCCAACGATTGCCACATTGTTCTCGATATAGCACGCTGCCACGCAGGCGCCACAGCCGATACAGAGATTTAGATCGATTGCCATGGCCCAGCGGTAATCGGGATGTTCGTGCTCAGGATAGAGGCTGTGCCGCTCATGATGATGTTCTTTATGATTCGGATTTGGAATTACGCCCCTGCCTTGCTGCGAAAGCGATCCCGACAGGATCGCCAGCTTGAATTTTTCACCTGTCTTCTCAACTCGGATATTTTCGAGATAGCAGAGACTCTCGCCCGTTCTTTCATCTATTGCCAATGCAAAAGTTTCCAGCATGTCCCGCTGGATCATGACCATTTTTTCGGACAGTACAGGTTGAATTTTAGCAGGCAGCTCGACAATTTTTTTATCGCCTGAAAAAACAAAAATCATATCAGAGTCTTTGATCAGTTTTTCTTCCGCAATCTTTTCAGAAATAGCCATCCATTGATCGTGCGTTATGGTTGTCAACGGATCAGGGATTTCCTTGATCAATGGCAAATTTCGACTACGCCCATCAAACGATTTGATCGATGGCGTCGCCAGCAATACGGCTGATGGCAACGACTCGGGCAGCTTCATATTCTGGATAAATGCATTAGTGGAATTAATATTCAAAGCGACTGCCTGCTTTGCTGGAGGCAATTCAATGTAGCCTGTTGTCAGCATCTGCTCGATCTGATAGTCGCTAAAATTCTTCTTCCACTGGGCAAAGATGTAATCTTGAAAATTCGGTGCAATGGCTTCGCCCGAATATGCCTTAATCAATTGGATCAGCAAATCGCCCTCAGAAAGCGTATCATGCAGCGGATTTAAAACAGGCTGAATGACGTTGAGGATATCTGATTTGGGTTGGGCATCGCCCCAGGATTCCAACGAATGAGATAGCGGCAGCAGAACATTATATTTTTCCTTGAGCGAAGGCATGAAATCGTCAATGCCAACAACCAGCTCGGCTAATTGCAGACTTTCTCTCAGGTAGAAACCAAACGGATGTTTCTCGATCGGATCGGTTTTAGAAATGAATGCCACGCCGATTTTGTTATTTTGAATCAATGCTGAAAAGTTTGATAGGTCTTTAAATGAACCGACTCTTGAATAATCAACCGAGCTCGAAAAATCAACCGATGAATCGATCATTCCCGTTTTCCATTGAATCAGCCCTGCCAGCACGGCAGTCTCCAGTCCCAATTTACTTCCTGTTGCAATGCCCCCGACAATTAATAATGGACTGGTTGCCGAATTCAGCTTTGAGATAATTCGATTTAGTGCTTCTTCGCCAAGCCCTGTTTTGGCAACAATTTCCTCATTTGACAGATCAGGAAGAATGTTCAAAATTTCAGAGGGAATACTATTGGTGCTTCTGGCATTTTTCAAAATGAATAGCAGCAAATAAATTTCGCTCTCAGGATTGAGCACCAGCCGTTCACTCGCCTGCAATCCTGTCAATGAAACGTGAGGCTCGACATGAAACCATTTGAAATTGCCGTTCTGTTTCGCTCGGGCGAATTGAACCGCATGGCTGACAGGACTGATAAATGTCTCAAAAATGTCAGCCCCGATGGTCAGGAGAAAATCGGAATTTTCGATTCGCAAAGAAGGAATTTCTTTTCTGGTGAACAAAATATTATTGGCTTCTCTCAAATTGGCGTATGAGAAAATTTCAAATTCAGGCAGTCGTTCGACATTAAGCTTCTGGCAGAAGGTATCGATCAAATTAGCAAGCGAGCCACTGGTTCGGCTGGAAAGATAAACATGGCGCCGAGACGAATTTTTTAATGATTCCACGATTCGGGAGAAAGCTTGATCCCAGGTGCAGGGATTCAAGTTACCGTTTTCATCCCGCATCATGGGATTTCGCAATCGATTGGGCTGGTACAGTCGGGTCAGCGAGGATTGTCCTCTCATACAGAGCTTGCCATCGTTAATCGGATGTCCCGCAATGCCCTCTAATTTAATGGGATACCTGCCAAGCTGATTGTTGATCTGTTTTTCAACGACTTTTGCTGACACCCCACAATGGGCAGGACATTCCATACACGCGGTACTGAAATAAACAGCCCCACCGGGAAAAATCTCGACCTCTGGCGGAATGACATAGGGAATGAGTTTTTCCGCATCTTTTTTCGCTCCGCACGATTCCATCACCGCAGCGCCCGAAGCCAGACCTAATAATTTAATAAAATCCCTTCTCTGCATTTATTTCCTCCACTGACAATCAGAAATTACCTTTTTCAATGCTTTTAGTTTACAACTTGCCAAACCACATCTTTATTTACAAGAATAAAATAAGAACGACATGGTCTTAATTTTTCCAAGGGAATTATCGTTTTTGTTTCATTTTTTAACATCTCTTTAATTTGTCTTTTGTTCTTTGTGAAATATTTGACTTGGAAATCTTCATTTCTACGATGCGCTACGTATATTACCGACTCTTTTATCTCATCAAAAGTCTGTTCAACCGCTTGTTCGTCCAGTGATGGAAAGCCAACTAAGTTTATTCCTTTTTTCAAAAAAATTGAAGTGATGAGAGGAGGCCTTTTGCCTTTTATCTTTAAAGTCATCATCGGTACATTTGAATAAACAGCATAACCATATTTATTATTTAAATTAACTGAAGTAGTGTCCCATTTTCCATCAGTATAACCTAACAATAATAAATTCAAAGTGGGATTTATAGATATTTCTTCTGGTTCAATTGGAAAAGAAATCATATTCCAGCCTGGCACTAAGCCTATTTCGATCTCGACTTCTTCCCCTACAGCATCTATCTTAGAGGGACTACTCACTAATTTCTCATCCCAGCCTTGAATTTTTTGATCGAATGAGTCGAGATATGATATTATTTTATTGAGTTCTTTAATATTGCCCAAAACATCATTATCCTTGGAAGTAATTAATGATGAAATTAGTAAAAATATCCCTGAAATAACAGAGATAATTACCATAAAGATACCAGTAACAAGGGCAGGTCTAACCCTGGTATCACGAGAAAGAAATAGTTTTTTCATTATTACTTGTCCATACAAGTAAAGATTTTAAAAAAAAATTATACCGTTAATTTTTTTTTGTCTTTACTCTAATCTAAGGTTACATAGCTAAAATAAAAATCCTCAACGATGAAACAACCTCAGCATGATCACTTATGACACGTCCAACAATCATCCGAGCCCCCATTCTCCCGATGGCAAGTGACGCACCAGCCCATGCGCAAAGATTTCACTTGCCGAATTTTCTCCATATTCTTCACTTCGCCATGGCAGGCAGTGCAATCGAAGCCTCGTTTGATGTGGCGCTTGTGCGTGAAATTGACATGGGGCGGTAAATAGTGAACTTTATTCCAGGGAACGGGCTGCTTGTCGGTCCAGTATTTGGTCAATTTGATAATTTCAGGTCGATCGGTGGCTACATTTTTGTGACATTCCATACAAACGGCGATAGCGGGAATCCCTGGCTTGGCCGCTTTTTCAACATAAGCATGGCAGTGTGTGCACTGCAAACCTGCAAATGAAACATGGCGCTGGTGACTGAACGCAATGGGCTGGTC
>JALOPY010000345.1 GCA_025453735.1 bacterium
TCGAAGCCGCCGGGTACGATTGAGTGGGAGTAGCCAGGTTAGTGGCGTTTTTATATTACAATAGCAAAAACTTACAAGGAGCAACAGAGGCAGCAGAGCATCACGGAGATTTTTTGAGAGGGATTATCTGGCGGTTACAAAACTCCGTTTCAACTCTATTTGCTCCGTTTCTCATTGTAAGGGAATTACTGATTAATCAAAACTCCAAAACAAATGAATCATCATCGAATTGCGAAGCCAGGTTCTAAAGGATAAACCAGATGTGTGGCATTGTGGGTTATATTGGCAGCCGGAATGCGGTTCCGATTTTATTGGAAGGGCTGAAACGATTGGAATACCGGGGCTATGACTCGGCTGGGATTTCAACTGTTACAGGCAATAAGCTTTTGATCCAAAAAAGAAGCGGCAAAATTAGTGAATTGGAGCGAGAATTAAAACAGCGTGAAATTCTGGGAACCCTTGGTATCGGTCATACACGATGGGCGACTCATGGTGAGCCAAACCTGGAAAATGCCCATCCGCATGATGATTGTACCGGAAAGATTGCCCTGATACACAATGGAATTATCGAGAACTTTGCGATACTGAAGCGTGAGCTTCAAGCAAAAGGACATCAATTTAAAACGCAAACCGATACCGAAGCGCTGGTTCATCTGATCGAAGAATTTTATAAGGATGACGGATTACTGGAAAAAGCCGTTCGTGAAGCCTTATTGCTCATCAAGGGAACTTATGGTATTGCGGTGATTTGCAGTGATGAACCTGATGTGCTGATCGCTGCTCGGAATGGAAGCCCCATCGTGCTTGGGATTGGCGAAAAAGAATATTTCATCGCTTCCGATGTCGCGGCAATTGCTGCGCATACCCGCAACGTCACCTATCTCGATGATAATGAAATGGCGATCCTGCATCGGGATAATTTGAGCATCAAAACAATTGATGACCGCCCAGTCGCAATAAGGGTGGAGCGAATCCCGTTTGACCTGGATAAAATCGAAAAAAGCGGTTATCCCCATTTTATGCTGAAAGAGATTATGGAGCAGCCGCAGACGATTTTTGACTCCATGCGGGGACGACTGTTAGAAGATGAGGGCACTGCCAAATTAGGGGGAATTCAAAATGAATTGGAGTCGTTATTGTACGCCCGACGTGTGCTATTTTCAGCCTGTGGAACTTCGTGGCATGCGGCGCTCATTGCTGAATATATGATCGAGGAGTTTGTCAGAATCCCGGTTGAAGTGGAATATGCCTCTGAGTTTCGCTATCGGGATCCAATTCTCGACCGGGACACCATCGTTTTCGTGATCAGTCAGTCTGGCGAGACAGCCGATACGCTGGCTGCCGTTCGTGAGGCAAAGCGCAAACGAGCAAAAGTTTTTGGTATTTGCAATGTCGTCGGTTCGACAATCGCCAGGGAAACAGATGCTGGAATTTATCTGCACTGCGGTCCCGAAATTGGCGTCGCTTCTACGAAAGCGTTTACCTCCCAGGTGACAGTTCTTTCATTGATGACATTATTATTAGCTCGAATGACTTCGATGTCTGCCAGTCGCGGTCGTGAAATTGTTCAGGAATTAAAAACTTTGCCCGATAAAATCCAGCGCATTCTCGACGGGAATCATTACATTGAACAAATCGCTGGCGAGTATGCCGATAGCCAAAACTTTCTCTATCTTGGTCGGGGTTATAATTTTCCTGTCGCGCTGGAGGGCGCATTAAAATTGAAAGAAATATCATACATCCATGCAGAAGGCTATCCCGCCGCAGAAATGAAACACGGTCCTATCGCGTTAATCGATGAAAATATGCCAGTGGTTTTTATCGCGACGAAAGATTCGACCTACGAGAAAATCATTTCAAACATCGAAGAGGTTCGCGCCCGCAAGGGGAAAGTCATCGCAATAGCTACAGAAGGAGATGAGTATATTCAAACAAAAGTGGATCATACGATTTATATTCCGGCAACGCTGGAATTTTTAACTCCAATTTTAACCATTATCCCATTACAATTATTAGCCTATTATATTGCAGCGATACGAGGCTGCGATGTGGATCAACCTCGAAATTTAGCAAAAAGCGTCACTGTTGAATAAGGAAATGATTATGGCAAAAATTAGCAACAAGCACACAACAATTGGTTTCGTTCTCTTCTTTTTTGGATTTTTCTTCATCGTGAGTGCAAACGCACAAACAATCAAAGCGGACAATATCCATTACATTCCTGATGTGGAAGTTTTATTCAGCAATGGAGTCAACGAATTTCGAACTGGGAATTATGAAGCAGCGACACGGACTTTTGAACGGCTGTTAAACGGCTATCCAGTTCATCAGCGGATTACTGCTGTTTACATTATGCTGGGCAAAAGTTATTATAAGACCAGTAAATTCAATAAAGCAGTAACCGCACTGAATGAGTTGATAACCACGTATCCAACCAGCAACTATGTCGATGACGCACATTACACCTTGGCATATTGCTATTATCAGTTGGGACAATATGTTGCTTCTTTAAAAGAATTTCTGAATGTCGCTGACTATGGAAAGGAGAAAAGGCTCGTCGAGCGAAGTCGTACTATGGCGATTAAAGTGATCGATAACAATATCAGCATGAATGAGATCCAACAGTTGAAAGATACCGTTACCGGCGAAATTTCCTCGGCGATACTTACTATCAAGCTTTCGCAACGGCTGCTCGATCAGGGGGATCGTGAAAAAGCGATTTCGTTGCTGGTCGCTTTTACGCAACAACAGTCGAAAAATAGCTATCTCGACTATGTTAAAGACATGCTGAAAAAAGCTCATATCAATGCAGCCGCTCAAGAGGTTACTGTTGGCGTCATTCTTCCGCTATCAGGAGATTATGCTGAACAGGCAAAATCGGTGCTGGCTGGGATTTATTACGCCCAGAAAAAATTCAATAACTCAGCAGAAATGAAGGTGAACCTGGTTGTGAAAGACTCTGAAGGCGACATGGTCAAAGTGGTTAAATCTTCGCAGGAATTGTCCCAAGATAATCGGGTGATAGCCATAATTGGAGAGCTGGAGCGGGATAATACCATCGCAATTTCGGCAGTTCTTGACAAATCGAATATTCCGCTAATTGCGCCGACGACTTCTGGCAATGGAGTGACCTCGTTAAACGATTATACCTTTCAAATTAATTCGGACCATGAAACCCGTGGCCGCTTGCTTGCTCAATATGCGATCGAAAAATTAGGTCTAAACACGTTTGCAACGTTAGCACCGGCAGATAATTATGGGAAAGATATGACAGATAGTTTTACTGCCACTGTCGATCAATTGGGCGGAAAAATAATTGCCCAGAAATGGTATTATTCTGATGCAAAGGATTTAAAACGACAATTCCAGAGTATCAGGGATATCGGTCTGGAAGCGCAGGAAAATGTATTCGATTCCAAGGCAACAGATAAAGAAAAAGAGGACGTTCCAGTCACGTCGATCGATGGAATTTTCTTCCCGTGCTATACTGAAGAAATCCAGTACATCGCCCCTCAGTTTGCATTTGCCAATATCAAAGCCCAGATCATCGGCGGTGAGTATTGGTACGATGCCGATAAATTGAGAAATAATCAAAAATATGTCGAAGGAATTGTTTTCTGCAGCGGGTACTATTTTGATGAAACTAACACTGATTACATAAAATATCGAAACGATTTCAGAATCATGATGAAACGCACACCAGAAGTCCTCGAAAGTTACGGCTATGATGCCATGAATATCATTCTCGATGCCATTGCCAACAAGCAAATCACACGCGGGGATGTGAATAACCATCTGGATAATCTTGAAAATTTTAAGGGATTACGTGGTCCGATTTCATTTAAAAATACCAGCGGAGCAAATTCCAAAATCAGAATTCTCACCTATCGCAATGGTCGCATCGAAGCTTTAGAGTAATTCGTGCCTGGGCGAAAACTACATGATTTGCGATATACCAGTCATTGCCAGGCGTTTTTTTGCCGAAGCAATCTCTCAAAGAAACAAGGAATTGCTTCGTCGCCCTCCAGAGGCGGACTTTTAGCTCCGCTCCTCGAAATGACTGCTGAGCTCTAAATTTATGAGTTTTCGCCCAGATACTAATGACATTGCTTACTTCGTGCTTTTATGTTGAATGATTTTTATGCGACTTGCTGCATTTTCATTACTTTTTCTCAGAGTAACATGATACATTTCATAGTATTTTTATTTATTTTTCTAACACTCATCTATCTTTTTAAAATCTTTTCATTTTTGCTGGGATCATTCAAATTAAAACCGGGGCAAAATCACGATGTCTATTCCGT
>JALOPY010000346.1 GCA_025453735.1 bacterium
CAGCGTGGCTTCCATCAATGGAAATTTTGAGCCAACATAAGCCTCTTGTTCCGTGAATAGCAGGGATAAAATTTCGCGCAGAATTTCGTTATCGACCAGACCGATCGGGTATTTATTTAATCGGTCGATCAGGGGAACTAAATTGTCTTTTGAATAAGTGATATGTGCCATTTCAATTTCCTTATTTTTAATTTCCAATCTCTAACAAACAAATTCCAAACTTTAATCGCACGATCGGTTTTGGTCATTGAAAATTGGATGCTGAAATTAATCCGCCAAATATCGATCGGCGTCAACCTAACATAATTTGTTAAGAGAAACCGCTGAAGCGGTTCAAAAAATATAGGAACTTTGTCATAAACACCCGAATTAATTCAGGTGTTTATGACAAATCAGAATCAACAGTAGCCGTTTTAACGGTTTTGACAGCTCTGAATTATCAGTATGAGCTTAAGTTGACGCCAATTGCCAAAGATCGGACAGGTTTGTTTTTTGGAGATGGTGATTTGGTATTTAAAAATAAATCAATACTCCGATGCCATCAGCCGAAGGTGCAAAAATAAGTTTATTCCCAGCAACCGAATTCATCGCCAGAAACGCAATCCACCAACCCAAAACAGCCTGTGAAAAATAATGTTTTTTATCATTGATCCGGGATAATCCTGTCAGCGTTGATCCTACATAAAGCGGGTACTTCAGGAATCGATTGTCAGTCATTTTCGCTGCTGCTAAAAATGGAACCGATCCCATGAAGCTGTGTCCGCTGACTCCATTATTATCTTTGAATGGATGCCAGTGCGAATTTTTCCCCTCATTCGGACGAGAAGCGCCCAATGCGACCTGCAAAAGAAGCACCGGTGGAGCGCCAACAAGAATTGATCGAGAACAGCGCTGTCCCCAGGCGCCAATTGTTGAACCGATTGGCGTGTCTTTTTCTAATTCGCCAATCACGATCGCCATTAAATATACAGGAACGGTTATCAAACCATCACCAAATGGCTTGACGATTTTTGAAATATTGTCTGTCGTGCGGCTTTTCAAATAGTCGTTGTAACAATTTTGAATTTCCTGATCAAACGATGTATTAGCATAAAATCCAGCATAACCGATTCCCAATGCCAGCTTCGACAGGCCGCTCCATGAATAGAAATTTTTATAATCTGCGGCAAATTCATCCTTCCAATTAATGCCGCTATTCGATTGAGCGGATAAACCACAATGGAAAGTTATTAGAACGATAAAGCTGACAATTGATAATCTACTTTTCACAGTTGTCTCCTTAAACGACTGTTATATTTACTAATTTTGTAGCTAAGATACAACATGTTTTTGAACCAATGGTCAAGATTTGTCCGTATGCAGCGAATGTTTTAGTGGCATGTTTTTCGATGTAAAAAAAATCAAAGATATCTATGGCGTGGAACAATCCAGCATTAGAATCGTTAATTCCCACAAGTCAAGCTTTTCGTCAGGCTTGCAAACAAGAACTTCAAAGCAACATGGGAAGGAGAATTATCATGATCATTAGAAAACTATCAATTGGGGCGATGTTTATCGCTGTATTGTTTATGGCAGCGAATATTCAGGCGGATGTGAAAAAAGAATCGACCACGCAACTGGATTTCAAAGGCACCCTCGGCGCGATTATGAAATTTTTTGGCGCGGGAAAGCCATCGACCACCGCCGAATATTACAAAGGAGATGTTTACAAATCAGACACCATCGATGAGAAGGGCAATGTGACCCGCTCAGAGATAATCGACCTGGATCGGGAATTGTTCATTTCCATCGATCACAAGAAAAAACAATATAGCCAGATGACCTTTGAAGAATGGCGCAAGATGATCCAGGAGAGCATTCAGAAAATGGAATCAAAAGAAGAGGAAGCCAAAAAGGATGAGCCCCAGGTTGAATGGGAATTTAAGATCGATATTTCGAAGCCGGGTGAAACCGAGATGATCGCCGGCAAAACAGCCGAAAAAGTAATTATCAAGCTGACCATGACTTCCAAAACCACCCAAAAGGATGCCGAGACGTCCCAGCCGAAAACCATGCAGGGCGATATGATCGTCACTTCATCGAACTGGATGGTGAAAGAAATGGACGGACAGAAGGAGATCGAAAGCTTCCACAAGAAGCTGGCTGAAAAACTCGGCTTTCTGCCTGGCAAAGGTGGCATGGAAGAAATCATGAGCAAGCTCAACCAGAGCAATCCCCAACTGGCAGATGCCATGAAGAAGCTTCAGGAAGAAAGCAAAAAGCTTTCCGGCGTGCCGCTGCGAGCTCATACTGTTTATGAGACCAAAAGCGCTGAAACGCCATCTGGCAAACAGCAAGAGATGAAAAAAGAAACCGAGATTCCGACATCAGTCGGTGGTCTGATGAAAGGGCTGGGCAAGAAAATTGCCAAACCTGAGAAGGAAAAATCTGACCAAAATGTACTGATGGAAAGCAAGACTGACGTGATCAAATTTGAAGCCAGTTCCGTCGATGCAAATGAATTCGAAGTTCCTGGCAATTATAAGCTACAGAAGAAATAAGCTGATGTCGGTTTGAACCCTTCCGAAGGTCTGCCTCGGCAGATCATCTCGTGAAATGATTCGCAATGGCGGATATGAAAACTTCGGAAGGGTTCATTTAGATGATTAATAGGTATAAATTGAACATTTTTCCTAAAGCTTCCTCCCGATGGCATAAATCCTTTCATTTTTAATTTCAAAGTCAAAGGGATTTCGTTTCTCCATAAATTCGATCTCAAAGCCGCTGCTGACAAAGTAATCGCGGATTTCTTTCTCATTAAATAGTGAAAAATAAATTTCTGTTTCTATTCCGATCAACTCACTTAAAAAACCTTCTTCTGAGCCTGCTTTTGCTGCAACCAATAAATGCCCCTCGATTTTTAGAATCCGGTATAATTCTTTGAAAATCAGAGTGACCAAATTTTTAGGAGTATGAATTATTGAGTAGTACGAGATGACGCCATCAAAACATTCGTCTTCAAAACTCAGCTTAGCAATATCTTCACGCAAAAATCGCATTCCCGGATTGAAACTTGAAGCCAGCTCAACACAGCGGTCGGAAATATCTACCCCAGTAACAGCCATCCCCCTGTCCGCTATATACCTTCCGATATGCCCCGATGGACCGCAGCCAGCATCGCAAATAAGTGAACCAGGCTTAAGCTTTTCCGCAAATGAATCCAAAAGCCTTCTATCGTACTCCTTTTCATTCATCTCATTATGAAAAAGTTCGTGGTACTTGTCGGCGAGGAGATTATATGCCTGTCTGGTTTTTGAATGAACGAATTCTATAGCTTCCATAACACGAAATATAAAATCAGATCTTATGAGATAAATGTTCTGAGTTCACCTTTTTTACCCTGTTTCTTTATCGCGGGAATAAAATACAGCGATGAAAGCCAGAGCAAGGCGGCAAATACTGGCAGTGCGAAAGAAGGATCATTCGATCCGGAAATATACTTAAGCCATTCATACGATGCATTGGCAGTCCCATGAAATATGACCATCATCAATAGGCTGCCATAAGTTTTGTTAAAAAGATAAATGATGATAAAAATAACGGGTGTCGAAATCAATAGTCTCAGGCCCAGATCCGGAAAATAGAGGGCTGCAAACCCAGATACGTCATTTATGAGCAGCAACTTTAAACAGTCAATCCGCAAATGCCAGAAGCTATTCATAAAGGAGAGAATCAAAGCAGCGATCATTACGGAATATCGTGATTGAAGTTTTGGCAACAAAAAGCCTCGCCAGCCAATTTCTTCACCCAATCCGGTGAGCAGCGTCAGATGGATGGCATTCACAATGAATACCCACCCGCTTTTTCGCAAGAGACTCCAATTGATTTCAAGATCAGGAATTCCAGTGACAGATGAGAGCGCAGCAATGATAAAGAACAAAATTAGCTCAAAGAATAAGGCAAAAATGTACCATTTCAATGCCACCTTAAATCTGGTCAGACTTTTTAATGCAGTGAAGATTCCATCTTTGCCCTTTTCATAATAAATAACCATCAACCCGGCTAATGATGGTCCAAATTTCGCCAGCAAATCCAGAATGCCTTTGGGCACAAATAAAGGAATCCATCCCAAGTCGATGGCCGACATCAGGAATTTTGCACTCCATGAGAAAAAATAAGCAAGAATACAGTACATGAATATCGTTGATGGCATTGGTGATTATCTCGGCTTTTCGGTGGCAACTCTAAGATAATTTTTGCATCCATCCACTTGAAATTTCCATCACCATTTCATCTGCCGCTGATGCAACAATCCTTGCGAAGG
>JALOPY010000347.1 GCA_025453735.1 bacterium
CCGGCGCCGAGGGGATCGTCGCGCAGCTCCTTGATCCGCTCCTGGGAGGCCATCTTCTCCGAGACCTCGTTCATCCGGAACTCGCGGTTGCGGAGGTGGTACTGCATGTTGTCGTTGGGCATCGCTGAGCTGATGCGCCAAACTTGCCTGAACATTGAATTTGAAATTCTCCGACCGCCAGACCGAGTAACAGGGTACAGGCGTGGTAATCAGGCTGCCGCTAGCATGAATGGCGACAGAAATAGGCAGCATTGAAACCTGTCCCTGCCGCAATGCCAGCCAGTTTGCACCCAATTCCCATTCGTGATTGAAATTGCTGTGGCCTATCGTCACACCGAGATTATCCAGAATGCCATAGCCAAAACCGACCAGAATGAAGGCAGGTCCGTTCAATCCGTAGTAAGTATCATAGCCGCTATCAATCGTTC
Source organism: bacterium (assembly GCA_025453735.1). GTDB lineage: Bacteria > Zhuqueibacterota > Zhuqueibacteria > Thermofontimicrobiales > Thermofontimicrobiaceae > JALOPY01. Next base: position 429 of record JALOPY010000347.1, read on the forward strand.
GGATGAAGCGATGTGACACCCTGAATAGCAGATTGTTTTTGCCGATCATCTGGGTCGTCGGCAAATTGATCAATTGGGCGCCCCAAAAAGCAGGCTTAGCAAATCGGCTTACTTTTTCAGCTTCTTGATCTTGTCTAAAGTTTTTTTTTCCACTTCAGATGGGGAAGCGGGCTTTTTTTCCATCGATTCGGATGCCTTCAGCGACACGATCCACTTTTCGATAACCTCGATCTCCTCCGCTTTCAAAGGCGGCGCATCGATGGGCATGCGATCTTCAACGATCCCCTTTTCACCTTTGATTTTCATCAGGAGATAGCTTTTTTCTGGCGCTTTGGTATCGACCAATTTCAATGAGTCGATTTGCAGACTGGGCACATCGACAATCGCATCGTAAAATTTGTCAGGTTCGAGATTCAATTTCTTTTTCGGAAATTGTCCCTTATGGCAACCCGAGGTGGCGCAGTGATTTTTAAAAGTAACAGCGACTTTTTTCTGCAGCGCATCTTTGCTTGCTGACAGGGCTTTTTCAGCCTTCACGATTTTTTCTTGGGCGAAATTTCCCGACACGCCGAACACGATGAACGTAACAATTAAAATCGCAATGGGCAACAGCATTTTCTTCATCAGTGATTCTCCTTAAAAATGATTAATTATTTTTCGCTCCCGCATCGATCCAATTTTTGATCAACTGAATTTCATTGGCAGACAATGGATTGCCGCCAATGGGCATGCGAAGCGTCCCGTCACCTGGATCGCCAATAATTTTAATGTAAAGATAGCTACTATCCGCCTTATTGGGAATGACTCTGACCTTTGCTGGATTATTTATCGAAACAGCATTCACCAGATTAGTGTAGCTCTTCCCAGTTGACAAATCGAGCCCCGCTGCGGCTGATGCATCATGGCAATTCGCAAAGGCACAGCTTTTGTTGAAGATTGGCTGGATGTCGGCTGCCAGCGATGGATCTGTGGCTGGCTCGGTGGGGCATTTTTCTTTGCCACAACCTGTTATGATGAGCAACAAAGTGGCAATGATACAGGCTAATTTTGTTTTAGACAAATGAATTCTCCTGATTATTTTAAAAATTCCAAATTCCAAATTTCAAACTTCAAAAAACAAATAAATCTCAAAGCCACAACGTGACCGTCATCTCCAAGATGACGGTCACGGTGAAGTTCATTCAAATATATTCAGAAAAAAATTCTCCGTCAACGGATTCCTGGTTCTTGGCGCTAAAGATTTCTGCTGCGATTCTTCATCCAACTGGCTAACATCGCCCTCATAACCAACAGCAATCATGACATAAACTTCAAATTCAGCAGGAATCTGGAATTCATCCTTGATGACCTGCGGAGAAAAGCCAGACATGGGGCGGGCTACCAGATTCAATTCCGTTGCTTGCAGCAGTATCAATTGCACCGCCATCCCCAGGTCGAACAGATAATATTTTCTGCCATCTCTATTCTGGCAATCTAAATCAGGTTTTGAAAATCCCACGATCAACAGCGGTGCTGTTTTTGCCCAGCTATTGCCATCAGATAATGCCTTGCGACCTTTTTCCAGGGCTGCTGGCTCCGTTAAAAACAAAAATCGCCAGGGCTGATTGTTGAAGCAAGAGGCCGAAAGCTGGGCAGCGCTCATTAATTTATTGATGATCTCATCATTTAATTTCTCTGACGAGATCGCTCGAGATGCTTTTCGTTTGTTCAGAATGTCTATCAATGAAGTAAACATTTCAAAATTCCCAATCCAATGTTTTAAAAATAAAAATTGCCTGATTCCATCCGCCAACTGGCAGATGGAATCAGAGCATAAAACAAAGTTGAATCGAATCCGCTACTTGTCGCTTTTCACTTTGCAGGTGTTAATCCCCAGCACCGTGTAGAGCGGGCAATAGCCGATCAAGCCTGTGATCAATGGGATGAGGCCGATGATGATCCATAATCTGGAGCCAAAGACTCCCAGAATGATCAAAAGAATCCCGACTACAATGCGAATGGTTTTATCCGTCGCTCCGACATTTGTCTTCATAATTCTCCCTCCTGAATGGGTTAAGTGATAAAGTTAGACAACTACAATATGCAAATTTTATTTCAATTTATCAATAAAATTTTTACTTCAACAAAATTAATTTTCGGCTCTGGGTGAGGTTATTAAAAGTGACCTGATACGTATAAACTCCCGAAGCGACTGTCAGACCATTGAAACTGGTTCCATTCCAGGTAAAGAAATAATTGCCTGGCGAGCCATGCTGCTGAATCGTCGCAAAAATTTCCCGTCCGTTCAGGTCAAATATTCTCAATCGAACTTCACCTGCCGTATGAATCTGATAGCCAATCGTTGTTTCGGAGTTGAAAGGATTGGGATAGTTCTGTAGAAGCTGGAACGAATTCACCACGAAAATATCCCGATCAAAAACAGAAGTTGTTTTGTAGGCTGCTCTTCGTGTTGTTACTGTTGGATCATCTCCTGAGGAATCGCCATCGCCATTGACAGCGTTGCCAGCAAAATTGAAAACCACCGAATCTGTCGCCGTCGTCGGAGCAGTCCAATCGACTGTCCAGGATTTAACGTTAGAGTTGCTATGGGTGACTTCCCCCGACTGCAGCCTAGCACTGGCGCTGGGGTTGCTAAAACTGCCTGCCGATGCCTTTAAGTTAAAGCCACCTTTCGTGCCAACAGGGCCGCCTGTAACCGAAATGGTTAGCTTATACGTATTCCCCGCCGCAAATCCTGAGCTGGAAAACATATCGGGCGCAGCGCTGATGGTGATCGCTGCATTTCCCGCACTCAATGTTCCATGACAGGTGCAGCCTGTGGTCGTTGCTCCTGTGTAACCGCCTGAGGAAGACAATAGCTGGGTGGTGAATACTAAAATAACGACAAAAATAGTAATGATTTTTTTCATGACAGAATCCTTTCAAATTCAAATTCCAAAAACCAAATATAAGATTACAAATAAATTTCAATAGATCAATTTCCGAAACATTAACCCTGTTCATTCGAATGAACGATATTTTGGATATTGAAATTTGAATATTATTTGTTATTTGAAGTTTGAGATTTTCTCAATATTATTTCATTGCTTGATCTAACCTCCCCACCACATTCTTCCAATTAATAATATCAAAAATCGCTGTCACAAAATCCGATCTCCGATTTTGATATTTGAGATAATAAGCATGTTCCCACACATCGATCACCAATAGCGGAATGGCGCCCCAGATGGTCAAATCCTGGTGCTTTTCAGCCTGCAGAATCACTAATTTTTGGAACGGCACATGATAGGCAAATACGCCCCAGCCACTGGCTTCCACGGCATTGGTCGCAGCGATCAACTGAGCTTTGAACGCATCGAAGCTGCCGAATTCGGCGTCGATGGCCTGGGCTAATTTGCCATCGGGCTTGCCGCCGCCGTTGGGCGATAAATTTTCCCAGAAGATGGCGTGAAGAATATGCCCCGAGCCATGAAACGCCAGCTCCCGCTCCCAATGTTTGATCAAACTAAAATCATTGGCAGCACGAGCTTCTTTCAGCTTGACTTCCGCTGTGTTTAGTCCCTTCACATACGCTGCATGATGTTTGCCGTGATGCAATCGCAGCGTCTGCTCGTCAATGACGGGCTCCAGCGCATTGTAATCGTACGGCAACGGCGCCAGTTGATGCGTGCCCGCCTCGATGGGCTGGCCCTCTTTGCTCATACCTGCTGCAGCAGCCATTCCATTGCCAAACAATAAAACGCCTCCCCCAATTCCTGCTTGTTTTAAAAACTCTCGTCTTGATGACATGATTGAACTCCTTTAAATTTGTTGGTCTTTTGATTATCTCTCTCAATGGAATTTTTTTCACAAATTATCAATGAAAATTTTAGCTGGAATTTTTTTCACAAATTATCAATGAAAATTTTAGCATAATGTGAATTATTTTTTTGGCTCAGGCAATTTAAGCTGCTTTATCTTTTGCCAGTTTGATTACCAATTTTTTACCTTGTTCTGTTAGTCGATATTTTTGACCTGGATGCTTGGGCTTGTCTGGAAATGTCATCTCCAATAAGCCATTTCCAAGTGCTGGCTGCAAAAAATCCTTTCTAAAATATTCCCGATCTTTTATCTGCAACGCTTGCATCAGTTGTTTTTTGGTCATTTCGCCCTCACAAATCAAAAGTAATTTTTTGACTTGCGGGGTAGCTTGCGGGGTAACTTGCGGGGTAGGTTCACCCTCAAGCGTCCCAAGGTAAACATTCGTCACAAACATATCATCTTCAATAAACTCAGATTTACCACTTTTCGAATATAAGGGAAGATATTTATTAACATTTCGGATACCTGATCCTACCTCTTCGACCCTGCCAGTTTGGAGCATAAATTTGCTTATGGTTGGATTCTTGGAAAAAGGGATAATCCGATGGGGATCAATCAGACCTCTGTTGCGAGGTACATTAGGATTGGTAAAAACGACTTTATCTTTATAAATAATGACCGTTGCTGGACGTCCATCCAGGTATTCCCGATGTGCAATGATATTGGCAACCAGCTCTCTGAAAATTTTATCACGCAAGCTAATACGTATATCCCCTTCCAGATAAAATGGATCATTCAAATGTTTAGCGATAAATCCCATGAGCAAATCGTACGCATCGATCAAGTTTGTTCGCACCGTCAGACGGTCATCGTAGCGATCAAGATTCTGCCTTCTTAACAGCGCATCAATTTTATAAGCGGGAGCGATCGAGTGGATCGTCTCATCCGTCCCGAAAATGAGAATAGCAGCCAGTGTATATCCTTGCGTGCCATCAGGTGATTTGCGATAAAAGTCGGCTCGATGCAGCAATTCGTCGAAAGTCAATTCTCCCCAGGGATGTCCAGGAGAACGTCCCTGGATGATTCGTTTCGACCTGTCAAATAATCTCACATCAAAATCATCCAGCGTGATATGGGGATAGACTCGCTGTTCTGAAAAATAGCTTTGTTTGCGGTTAACGATCGCTGCGATTGCCTCGGGACGAGCTACTTTGTAATCCCCATCCTCATTACGGGCAAAAACAATATCGCCGCATTTATGTACCAACGAGCTGACTGGCACATCTAAAATTAAAATGATCTTCTTTTCAAACTCGACCCCACGAACGGTCAACATAAACGTCGGATCTAATTTCTGGGGATTGTTGCATAGATTGGCAAGATCTGTTCGCAACTTGCGAACGCTTTCAGGATCGACCCCAGCAACTGTTCCGTCATCACGAACGCCGAGTATAATCGTTCCGCCTTCGGTATTTAAAAAAGCACAGATCGTTTCAAACAGATTTTCAGGCAATTGCTTCCTGGCTTCTTTAAACTCGACGGCAATTCCTTCCCCGTTTTTCAAGATATTTTTAATTCTATTGTGCATGTTTATCATCGTTGCTTAGATCCTTTCAAAGGTTTGCAACCTATGAAAGGGTTTAAAATTTAAAAACCACTCACCATTCCCAGCGTAAATCGATTCATCTTGAGTTCTAAATCCCTCGTGTATTCCGCAATGAGCCGCAAATTGCGGGCGACCAGATAGGTGCCGCTAAGTGTGGCTGTATGATAATCATAAGCATCCAGCTCCGAATCGATGCGATTGTACAAGCCTGTGAGATAGAATCGGGACAAGTCCAGCTTTGGCGCAAAAATCAGTTCGGCCACGATCCCCTCGGATTTAACCTCGGTGCCCGTTGAAAAGAAAAGCGGATTGGTGTCTTTGCGCAGCAAATATTGAGCGGTCAATTCCAGGGGTCCAACCGCCATATTGAAATCAGGTCCATAATAGGTAATATCATTTACTAAACCCATCTGGCGCTCTTTGCCCTGATAGAAATAGCCGCCAATGCTGCCCAGTTCACCGATTCCCTGGCTCACTCTTAATCCAAAATTTTTGTATTTATCATCATCAAATTTTTTATCACTGCCCGCTTCCGCTTTACCATTGCCATTCACAACGAATCCGATCAGATCAGTTCCAGTTTTTTCAATACCATAGACAAACAGCAAACCCCGATCGTAAGCCAGATTGGTGCGAGATTCTCCGATATGGGTTTTGTAAAAAACATAATCCTCGAACGTCAACCGCAGCTCTCGTTTCATCAAGGGATCAGAGGTTTGAAACTGCCCCACCATGATATCCAGCGGAGTTTTGAACACATTATCAAAATGCACATAAGCGTCTTCGATGCCCGCTACCTCGCCTCGTTCGGAAAGATAGAAGTAGAAATAATAGCCGATATTTTTGTACAACGTTCCACCCGACATAAATTTCAAGCCCCAGGGAATTTGTAAATCTTTGTCGATATCGGTTTTATCATCGAACAACGCATACGCATCGAATCGAACGCCAATGGGAAATTCTTTATTTAGCCAGAGCAAATCATCGCCAGCCGTAATGTAATCCCGCTCCTTTTCATTTTCGATCATGATAAAACCATTGCCCGCAAACTCATCGCCGTAAGGTTTCAGTTTGGGAAACGGAGCGTGACAGGTGGTGCAGGAAATTTTGTAGCGACGGGCAAAGGCGGGAATAGCGTTGGAATCGGTGGGAAGAAACAGAGATGAAGTGAATAACAAAAAAATAAGTCCGATTAGAATTTTCTGATATCTCATTTTTATCTCTCCTGATTTGTTTTGATAATTTCAATTAAACTTATGGACCGCTAATTGCGCTAATTTTACTGATTTCGCTAATTTGAATTTTTATTTATAAAGCGATGCTTCGCACAGGCTAACAACAGTCACAATCAAATGGCAGAATAATTTTTAGCAGAATTATTCAAATGATTCTGCTATCAATTATTCTGCTATAACTATTCTTCCACTAATCATTCTGCTATCAAACATGCTTTAGCACAATTCGTACAATTAGCGAAATTAGCGGTCCGAAATCAGTCATAAACTTCAACCCATGTCGTAGCCGCATTGACAGGAACGATCTCGCTTTCATCCTCTGGTACACCCAGAAAATCAGCAACGGGTTTCACCAATTTTTGGAAATTCAACTGGGCTTTGAAAGTGACTTTTCCGACGGCAATATTATCAGGCAACTGCCAGGTGAAGGTCTCGATTTTCGTCTCGCGGGGACCGATCCGATAATCGACGCCCAGCTTTGCGGTATTCCATTGCATGATGGTCATCCGTCCCTGTTCATCAAAATAGGGCATACGAAAAATTCTGTCGCCAATCGGAACGCCATCCCGCTGCACGCCTTTGAAATCGGGAATGCCTTTGGGAATGCCCAGATCCTGATAGGCTAACACATCAGC
>JALOPY010000348.1 GCA_025453735.1 bacterium
AGCTGCTTCCTACTGAAGCGATCGACATTCCGTTGAAATTGGTGGCAACGAATGACGACACGACATTTTTCACCGACATTCTCATTGCTTCGAATGATGTGATGAACGATAGCCTGATCATGCCAGTGTATTTCATGGTGGGCGAATCCGACGTCAGCCTGGTTTGCCAGGTAAGCAAGATCGACGATCAATTTGGCAATAAAGATAACCAGATAAATAGCGGTGAGCTTATTATTTTTCCAATTGAAATCAAAAATATCGGCGCCGGAATCGTCTCAAATGTGACAGCCAGACTTAAATCGAATAATCCGGATATCTCCATTTTGGATAGTCTGGAAACCATTGACGGCATTGGAGCGGGTGAACAAATATCCGTTTCCGCGTTTGAATTTAGTGTGTCGCCCTTTGTCATTGGTGAGCAGGTCGCTCGATTTCAAATCGAATTCTTCGTGGATAATAATTTTTACAAATCATTCGATTTCTCATTTCCGCTAATCGAAGGAAAGCCAATCATCGAAATTTTGCCAGATTCACTAACTGTTTCGATCAGTCAGTTGGATGATAGCACGTTTTCCCACGTTGAAATAAAAAATACTGGATTTGGCAGATTAAATTACCAGGTGGAAAATCCGGTGCAACAATCGGTTTCAATCGGCAAGCCATCGGAAAACTGGTGGCTGCCGCTAAAAGATGGCGTGGGCAATATCTATTTTCCGATTCAAGCTGCGCATGTCCTGGCTGTTCGATGCTATTTTCAGGTCGATTCAGCCGCGTCAATCTATTTTTATATTTTCGAGGGAGATTCCATGAAAGGGAGTTATCGCGCTATTGCCAAAAGTAAAATCACTGTTGAGCAGCCTGGCGCAGGCTGGTATCGGTCAGAAATCATGGAATGCGATCTGTTGCCGGAGAAATATTATTACATCGGCGCAAGCTGGATCGGCCGTGCGAAAATCCTCCGCGCGAATGAATCCATTCCATTCGATGCCTGGAATGGACAGGTGCTGAATGGCGTTTTCAATCTCGGCGGCGCTCCGCCAAAAGATCAACTCAACATTGAAAAATTTGGCTCGCTCTCCATTGCCCAGCAGATCATCACTGGAGAAGGGCAATGGCTCGATATTGCTTCTGCCATAGGCACGATTTTTCCTTCGGAATCGGCAATTATTCCAGTCAAATTTTACGCGGCAGCGGCAGAAACAACGTTCACGACATCACTGGGAATCGCCAGCAATGATCCGAAGCGATCCATTTTACACCTGCCTGCCAGCCTGACAGTCACCGCAATTGCTACAAGCGTCAGAAACGAGCAGGATGTTCCGCCCCGCACGATCGAGCTGGCTCAAAACTACCCCAATCCGTTCAATCCCTCCACGGACATCCGTTACGGCATTTCACAATCGGGGCCTGTCGAATTGGCGATCTACAATATTTTGGGTCAGAAGGTCAAGCTTCTCGTCAATCAGGTTCAGTCGCCTGGCTTTTACACGATCTCCTGGAATGGCAAAGACCAATCTGAAAACCTGGTCTCCAGCGGTGTTTATCTCATAGTTCTGCACGCGGAGGGGAAAAAAATCTCACGAAAAATATTGTTAATGAAGTGAGGGAAGCACTGGAAAAATAAGGAAGAATAAAATATAGTTGCGCAATCTAAAACCATGAAGCGAACACAAAGCCCACGAAGAAAAATAAATATTATCTTTTTTTTCTTATATAATTTTTTTTTGCTTGAAACTTAATGAATCCTTTAGCTCACCTCACTTCACCGATTTAATCAAAAAATAAAACGAAAGCACAAAGCACCCCTGCACCGCGCCCAGGGAAATATTTGAATATTGATCAAATCGCCTGGAGTCGTTAAAAAGTTTATTCATGTCCCGCAATGAGCTCGCCACCAGGTACTGTCGATATTTTTCATCCGCCTGGTCTTTGAAGTAAACCGTTGCTAATCCCGTCAGAACCGAAAGTCCCCACATTCCATACGTCAGTTTTCGATAGTGGCTTTGTTTTTTTTGTTCATTTTCTTCGACCTGTTTAAAATCGAATAATTGGTTATTTCTGACGAGAGGGATTTGCAAGTGATTCGTCTGGAATTGATTGAGATTGAGGAATTGATCGTTATAGCCTTCTTTTTTTAAGATCACCGAGCTGCTATCTTTTGATTCGATTGCGATGGTCAGCGGCGTTGTTCCTTGAAACTCACCATTAATATAGATTTCTGCGCCAAAAGGTTTTGATTGCAGTGAAAATAAAATTTTGAAAGAGGGTTTTAAAATTATGCTATCGCCAGCAGCGATTTGAACAGTCTGCAGCCAATCCAGATTGCCCCAAAGAAATCGTTGCGGGTGCAAAGCTGCGATCTGGTGAATTCCTGGCTGGAGCGCAATGAAGGGCAGGGGAGTCATCCCAATTAATTTTCCGTCAATCAGAATTTCAATACCAGCAGAATCGGTTTCGATTTTCACGTAGCCAAAATCCTGGGAATGCAGCAAATTCGGAATTGGATTGAATAGAATTAGAAAGAGGATTAAAAGAGTTCGCGCCAAACGAAGTGACAACGCTAATCCTCCTGTTCCGGTGAAAAAATATAGACATAATTGTTTTCCGACGCGCCGATCAGGTACTCCCCCCAGATCACAGGATTTGTTCTTATCCGTCCCCGGGTCTCATATTTCCATAATTCTTTGCCGGATTTCAAATCCAGTGCATAATAAAAATTATCCAGCGAGCCGAAGAAAATTTTATCCTGACAAATCAGCGGCGATGTACTGATCACGCTTTTCGCTTCATACATCCAGATTTCTTTGCCAGTCAGACGATCCAGGCAGTAGAGTTTGGAATCGGTGGAACCGAAGATGATGAATTCATCGTCGAGTGCGGCTGCTTCAAAAAGTTGTCCTTCAGTCGGAAAACTCCAGAGCAACTTTCCACTGTTAAGGCTGATGGCATAAAATATTTTATCAAGCGAGCCAATATAAACGATGGTATCGCCGATGACAGGTGTTGCCTGAACGCTGGCGCCTGTTTTAAACTTCCAGGCGATCGCTCCCGTCAGCTTTTCGACCGCATACACAAAACCGTCATCACAACCGAATACAATTTTATCGTTTTTCAGTGATGGGGAAGATCGAATCTGATCGGGTGTTTTGGTCTGCCAGATCTTCACGCCATTTTTTGAATCATAAAGATCGATGTGGTTATACAGCGCGGTGACGATAATATTTCCATCCAAAACCAGTGGTTCTGATGCAATGTCACCGGCATCGATTTTCCATTCGTATTTGGCGGTTTTTAAATTATATTTGAATAACGTTTCATCACCGTACCGTAAGGCAAGAATAAGATTTGAATCCTGGTAAGCTTGAGTGGCATCGACAATGATTTTTTTATGCCCAATTTTTTTGCCAGTCTCAATATCAAGCGCGTAAAGACGTCCATCCAGCGAGGAAAAATAGAGAACGCCATCGACTGCCAGCAGCGTTTTTCCAATTGCCGATGTCGCATCATAGCGCCATTTCAATTTTAACGGGAGCGAAATATCGCCAGAGTAATAATTTGTTCGCGCTGCATTGCCGCCGTACATCTCCCAATTTTTCATGATTGGAGGTGCTGTACTGAAATGGATGATTTTTATCTTCGAGCATCCAGTGAGAATCAGTATTGGAATTAGCATTAATTTGATATATTTCAAAAAGTCGATCTCCTAAAAAGTTTTGATTTGAAGCTGCAAATTTTAGCTTAAGTCTGGCTTTGCAAAAATTTTTAAATTTTGCGCAAGCTATTTGGAGTGCATTGACTGTGTCAATGCACGCATCATCACAGACAATGCGCTCCAAATTAAAAATCCCACCCAAAAAAGAACTGTTGAAAGATTCCTTTTTGCATTTCAAATTTTCCCGGATCGAGCAAACTCTGGGTGTTGTTGAATGAGAATTTCTTGCCGAAATCATAGCGCAGCACCAAAAATCCACCGAATCGCCAGCGAAGTCCGAACCCTACACTTCCCAGGACATTGGTCAGTTTATCATCCCAGGCATTGCCCAGGTCCACAAAACTGGCGCCACGAATGGCGCTGAATCCCATGCCGCCAAAGGGGAAATTGACGATGAACCGATCAATAAACGGGAATCTCAATTCATTATTGATGAGAAAAATTTTATTGCCCCACAGCGACCAGCGTCGATAGCCGCGCAGATCCCAACTGCCGCCCATATAGAAGGGCAAGGCTTCCTTGCCATGATTGTAGCGCGTCATGGCTCTCACTGC
>JALOPY010000349.1 GCA_025453735.1 bacterium
TCGGAGATCAACGGACTTATTTTCAATCCATTCCCATGCACGGCAGTTACCCGCTTCGTCAATCGGAATTAAAACTCTTTTTTGATAAGCAGGAAATTCAGCTCGAGTTGGGAAAAGATTATCTCCTTTATAAATCTGGCGCGCAAACGTTTATCCCGCAGCCAGTTCCCCTGGTTTTTGTCGGCTATGGAATCATTGCTCCGGAATTTGATTATAACGACTACCAGGCAATGGATGTGGAAGGAAAAGTTGTGGTGTTTCTATCAGGAGAGCCCCTTTCGAGTGATTCGCTCTATTTTAATGGCAGTGATCCTACTATTTATTCTTACGCAGAATCGAAGCAGCGGCTGGCAATCTCCAGGGGCGCCATCGGCAGCGTCCTGATTCCGTCACAAGGAGACTATCAACATTCGGATTGGCAGCATAGTGTTCGTGATTTCACTTTCGAAGATATCACCTTAGCTTATTCAGTGGCTGGAAACTTAGCCGTGCTAATGAATGCCGAAACCGCAAAAATATTATTTGAGACCGCGCCAATTCTTCTCGATCAGGTTTTTGAGATGGATCGTGCCGGAACACTGCACAGCTTTGATTTAAGCACGAAACTATCATTTAAAGGCATATTCACTGAACGAGAATTTTTCGCCTCCAATATCATCGGGATGTTTGAAGGCGCTAATCGCAAACCAGATGATTCATATCTTATTATTTCGGCGCATTACGACCATCTGGGTATTGGACAAGCTGTAGCAGGGGATTCGATTTATAATGGGGTGTTGGACAATGCTATTGGCGTGGCAGCAGCAATGGAAATTGCTCGAGCATTTACAATGCTACCTCAAAAACCGTTGCATTCGATAATTTTTTTATTATTAACAGGAGAAGAAAAAGGACTGCTCGGCTCTACGTATTATCTCGATCACCCCATCGTTCCGCTTTATAAGACCATTGCCAATTTAAATATCGATGGTCTGGCAGTGAACGATCAATTCAATGATGTGGTCGGAATTGGAGCAGAGCTTTCGAGCCTGGGAGATTATCTCAAAAAAGTCGCGGGTGAATTGAATTTGAAAGTTTCTCCGATTCCCTCCCAATTCGCAGCTACGGAATCATTCGCTCGCTCAGATCAGGTCGCTTTTGCCCGAGCAGGAATTCCTTCTATTTTGATTTCTGAGGGACTGAATTATAAAAACATGACTCAGGAGGAGGCGTTACAAAAAACCATTGAATGGTTCGAACATGTCTATCATTCGCCCTTCGATGATTTGAATCAGCCAATATATTATGAAGCCGTACGACAGCACTGCCAGGTGCTATTTGCGTTTTGCTATTCACTGGCAAATTCAACTTTGCTGCCTCAGTGGAAACCTGGCACACCCTTTATTAATGAACGATTGCGGACGATTGCTGAGAAAAGATGATAGTTGAACTCCACTTGTAAAGTAAAGTCCAACTATCCAAATCCGCGTGCTATCTCAATCACCTGGGAAAACTAAAGCAAGAAAAACTAATGAAAAACCTGGCACTAAAATTAACCATACTGATTCTTTTTTGCATGATCAATTGCAGCCCCCTTTTTCATCGCCAAGCCGAAATCGTCCGCATCAAAGGCTCGGATACGATGTTGATTCTGGCAACGCGATGGGCCGAGGAATACATGAAACTCAATCCTAATGTTTCTGTTTATGTCGAGGGTGGCGGGACTGAAAAAGGCGTTGCAGCGCTGATCAAGGGCAAGGCGGATATTTGCGCTGCTTCCCGACCCCTTCGGGCGCAGGAAGCCCGTCTGCTGGCGGAAAAATATCGTTACATCGGAATCAGCCACCTCGTCGCGAAGGACGCCCTGAGCATTTATGTGCATCCTGAAAATCCAGTTCAAAATTTAAGCTTGACACAACTCAAGCAGGTTTTTCGAGGAGCGATCACGAATTGGAACCAGGTCGGCGGTAACAACGATCCCATTCTGGTACTGATTCGATCACCCAATTCGGGGACTTACCTCTATTTCAACGAACATGTTTTGGAGGGAGAACCATACAGCAAATTCGCCCAGGTGATGCCAACGACGTCGGCGGTGGTAAAAACAGTCGCCGAAAATAAAGAGGCAATCGGCTATGGAGGGATTGCTTATGGAATAACTCTAAAACATTGTCAGATTGATGAGATTGCTCCAACGGAGGAAAATGTAAGAAACGATGCCTACCCGATTATTCGCTATCTTTATCTTTACACGACCAATACCCCTCGTGGTGCGGTGAAATCTTTTATCGATTGGGTTTTGAAAGATGGGCAGAAAACTGTAACAGAAGTCGGATATATCTCACTCTGGAAAAATTAACAATCACTTTCATCGTAATCCTTCCTAATTCTGCTGTTGGATATGGAAACTACTGCGCGATTTCAATTTACATTTTTATAAGTACCTGGCGCGTCCCCGTTCTTGACAGACGCTAATTATTTTTACCTGTTGCTCAATAAATTAACATTCTTGTAACCATCTGTTAACCCCTGTGTAACTCAAGCTTGATATTATTTCATGCAAACAAAAACTAAATTACAAATGGTGCAATGAGTCATAAAAAAATATTATTCATCTGTGGTACACTGAATCAGACCACCATGATGTACCAGATCGCCCAGCATCTCGGTGACAATGATTGCTTTTTTACTCCATTTTATACCGATAACTGGCTAAAAATTTTGGCGGATTGGGGTTATCTTGATTTTTCTATTTTAGGAGGGCAGCCTCGAAGAAACACCGAAAAGTTTTTAAAAGAAAAATCCTTGCCAGTCGATTTTGGGGGTATTTCTCATAATTATGATCTCGTATTAACGTGCTCGGATTTGATTATTCCTGAAAACATCGAACATAAAAAAATAATTCTGGTTCAGGAAGGAATGACCGATCCGGAAAATTTTAAATATCACCTGATTCGAAATCTGGGGCTTCCTCGTTATCTGGCAAACACGTCGATGACCGGGCTTTCCGATGCATACATGAAGTTCTGCGTCGCTTCCGATGGATTTAAAGAGATATTTATCAAAAAAGGTGTCAAGCCTGAAAAAATCGAAGTCACTGGCATACCCAATTTTGACAACTGCAGGAGCTATTTGAAGAATGATTTTCCATATCAAAAATATGTTCTTGCCGCCACGTCGCATTTGCGGGAGACGTTCAAGTATGAAAACCGCAAGGCATTTATTGAAAAGGCTGTGGCTATTGCTAATGGGCGTCAATTGCTTTTCAAGCTACACCCGAATGAAAATTTGAGCCGCGCCAGGGAAGAGATCGAAAGATGGGCGTCAGGCAGCATGATTTTCTCTGATGGAAATACGAATCACATGATCGCCAATTGCGATACGCTGGTGACCAGATATTCGACGGTCTTATTTGTTGCACTTGCCCTGGGAAAGCGAATTTTTTCCGATTTAGAAAGCGAGTATCTCCAAAAACTAACGCCGCTTCAAAACGGCGGAAGGTCGGCAAAGAACATTGCAGCAGTTTGTGAGCAGTATTTGGACTGAAAAGACGATGAAAGAAGCTGAAAAATTATCACTTTTAGTTATTGGCTTGGGATCGATTGGCAAACGACATGTGCGCAATCTCCATGCCCTGGGGATAGAGGACATCACAGTTGTTCGGAGAGCCAATGTCTTTCCCGAGGAACCTGATTTGCCAGTATTTGCCATTCAAACCAACCTCGATGCAGCATTAGAAAGAAAGCCTGATGCGGTGATCATTGCAAGCCCGACATCGCTGCATCTGGAACAGTCGATTGCGGCTGCCAGGGCAGGTTGTCACATTTTGGTTGAGAAGCCGATCTCCCATTCGCTGGATGGGATTGAAACGCTGAGAGAACTGGTTGAACAGAATCAATTGGTTTTCCAGACCGCGTTTCAATTTCGATTCCATCCTGTTTTACGTCAAATCAAAGAACTTATCGCCCAACAGACGATTGGAACAATCATTTCTGCACATGTTCACTGGGGGGAATATTTGCCAGCGTGGCATCCCTGGGAAGATTATCGACAGGGCTACAGCGCTCGTCAAGATTTGGGAGGTGGAGTGGTGCTGACGCTCAGCCATCCATTCGATTATATGCGCTGGCTCATCGGCGAAATCAATAGCGTGTCGGCAATCGTTGCAAAATTATCGAATTTAGAAATCGATGTAGAAGACACTGCCATGATCACCTTTCGTTTTGAAAACGGAGCAGTCGGTTCTATTTACCTTGATTATATCGAACGTCCGTCCCAGCATCGACT
>JALOPY010000350.1 GCA_025453735.1 bacterium
AAACAGCCCTCCAGTTTGGATGAATAGCAACAAGTCGATGAATAAGTTTAAAGATACCGGATTGAAGCCCGGCAAGACCTATTATTATAAAGTTGTGGTGTATGACAAAGGCGGCTTGTTTGCCGAGAGCAATGAAATAGCAGTGAATAAATAAAAGAAACAGTCATCGTTCGCAGGTTGCGGGTACACCGTTCCCGGTTGTCGCTCTATTTCTCAGTTTCGCAGATCTGTTTTGGTTGCAAGCGATCAATCCTGAACGTTGAACCCTGAACCCTGAACTTTTGAACTTTAATAAAACTAAAATAAAGACACGCGCATGAATCTCTATGCAGCAATATCGATGATAGCCTTTGTATTATCACTCATTCTGGGGATCACTGTATTCTTGATGGCGCCTCTGGGGATTCTATTTCTCCTGGTCATCGAATTCAGCCTGTTCATGATCTTCCTGCAAAAAGATAAGGTGATGCTCTGGGGCAAGATCGCAATGGCAAGCTTTTGCTTCCTGCCCCCGACATGGGCGCTGATCAGCCTGGTTTACGCCCGGTCCAACTATCGGGAATTATTGAAAACACGGATCTGGTACCTGTCATTGCTGTACGGATTGGGCTTGATCTTTTTTATTCTGGTCTGGAAGGTCGATTTTTTTACGATCGCCCAATCCTTTCCCAATGACATATTTTTGATCAGCAACGTGGGAAAATATTTTTTGATTTTCGCGATGCTCAGCGCAGTATTAATCCTGATCAATTTTGAAAATACGCTGCGCCTGACCAAAATTTCCTCACGCAAAGGAAAAACACTGCCGCTGTATATTTTGACAGGTGCGTTTCTATTCTGGATTTACGCCATCAGTCAAATGCTAATGTATTCCCGCATCAGCCGCAACCTGGCGTTCGCAGGCTTTATCGTCATCATCTTGACGAACCTGGTGCTCATTTTTTATTCGATTCGATATGGATTGATCCAACTCGAGGTCAGCCTGGGGCGAGAGGTTGTCTATTCTTCCGCGATGATTTTCATCGTTGGCGTGTACCTGCTGGTCATCGGCATCGTGGGGAAAATTGTTCAATATGCCGGCGGCAGCGTCAACCTGTTTTTAACATTTTTAGCCGCGCTCATTGCGTTTTTCATCTTACTTGCCATCCTGGTATCGAAATCCCTGAAAGAGCGAATCAAGCTTTTTGTCGATCGGAATTTCTATAAAAATCGGTATGATTACCGCGAGCAATGGGGCAGGTTCAGCGAAAGCCTGTCTGCTGTGTTAAATTTCGACGAGGTTTTGACCACGGTCATTGAGAACATCTCCACTATTTTTGGCGCCAATCGAATTGCCATTTTTCTGGCAGATGAATCCAATGGGACATTGGTCGTTAGAAAATCAAACAATATGGACGAATTGCACGACATCAAATTCCAGCAAAGCAGCTATTTTATCGACTGGTTTCATCGGTTGGGTGAGGCGATGCCAATTTCAATCATTGTGCAGCAAGCGAAACAGGTCGGCATCACTGATCAGGAATTGGAAGATTTGAAAAAGCTGGATGCCGCGGTGTTTGCTCCCCTCATCGTTCAGCAAAAATTAATGGGCTTGTTGGCACTGGGGGAAAAACAAACGGATGATCCATTTTCAAAAGAGGATTTTGACCTGCTGGAGACACTTGCCAACCAGTCATCCGTGGCAATCCTGAATGCAAAACTAAATGAAGACCTGGCCCTATCCCGTGAGATGCAATCTTTTCATAAATTGTCATCCTTTGTGCTGCACGATTTGAGAAACTCGGTATCCATGCTATCCATGGTTGTCAAGAATGCCGAAGACAATTGGGAGAACCAGGAGTTTCAAAAAGACATGTTGCAGACGATTTCTACGGCAGTAACAAAAATGAGAACCCTGATCTCGAAAATCTCAACGCTTCCTGATAAACTGGTCATGAAAAAGCAGGCGGTGCAGATAAACGATATCATCCGGAAAGTGATTCAAGGGACGAAAATTGCAGAGCTAAAACAGATTAAGTTGAACACCAAGCTCGAGTCACTCTCTCCTGTTGTTATCGATGCTGAACAAATTCAAAAAGTGATCGAAAATCTAATCATCAACGCGCTGGAAGCGTTACCCGACGGCGGGAATTTGAACATTTCGACACGCACGATTGGCAAGAATCATGAGTCAAATTCCGGAAACGGGCGCAAAGGATCGGAAAATGGATTTGTCGAGATCATGGTTTCAGACACCGGGTTGGGAATGTCACCGGACTTTATTCGGCATCGCCTTTTCAAACCATTTCAGACCACGAAAAAGAAGGGGCTGGGCATTGGATTGTACCACTGCAAGGAAATAATCGTCGCGCATCACGGGATGATCGAGGTCGAAAGCGCAGAGAAAAAAGGGACGAGCTTCAAAATTTTACTCCCACTCAGCAATGATGTTGAAATCGTATCTGGGGGAGCAAAAATATTATCAGAAAGTGAAGTCATTTTTAATTGAATGATTGGCAGGTTTGACAACGATGAAAATCAGCGATGTTCATAGAGAAAAAGATGTTGTCCTTATCGTTGATGATGAAGCCGCAATACGCTCGCAGCTTAAATGGGCACTGGTTAATGATTATCAGGTTTTTGAAGCCAGCAGTATCGATGAGTCGCTCAATTTGATACAGCAGGAGACTCCTAACCTGGTGACATTGGATGTCACGCTTTCTTCAAATGGGGATCTGGACGGGACGGACTGAGTATTCTGGAAAAGATCATCAACCTGGATTCAAAAATAAAAGTCATTATGATTACCGGGCATGATGAAAAAGAGATCGCGTTGAAAGCCATCAACCTGGGCGCGTATGATTACTACCAGAAGCCGATTGAGATTGATGAGCTAAAAACGATTGTCCGTCGCGCGCTTTACATTCAGCAACTGGAGCTGGAGAATGAGTTTCTGTCGCGCCAGTTGCAAAGCGAAAAGCAATTTGAAGAGATCATCGGTGATTCGCCTGAAATGCACGCGGTGTTTGATGTGATGCGACGCGTGTCTTCCACGGATGTTCCGGTGCTTATCTATGGGGAAAGCGGCACCGGAAAAGAGCTGGTCGCCCGCGCCATCCACTTTCAGAGCTCCCGAAAAGACCAGCCGTTTGTTCCGATCAATTGCGGAGCGATCCCGGAAAACCTGCTGGAAAGCGAGCTATTCGGACATGAAAAAGGATCGTTTACCGGCGCTTACGTTCAAAAGAAAGGAAAGTTTGAGCTGGCAAATCAAGGCACTGCGTTTTTAGATGAGATCGGGGAATTAAGCCCTGCGTTGCAGGTGAAGCTGCTACGATTTTTGCAGGAAAAGGAGATCGAGCGAGTGGGTGGCAAAGAGCCAGTCAAGGTCGATGTCAGAATCCTCGCCGCAACGAATAAAAATCTGGAAAAGGAGATTGAAACGGAGAATTTCCGGTCGGATTTGTACTACCGTCTCAGCGTCATCTCAATCGCGTTGCCGCCCCTGCGAGAAAGAGGGGATGATATTCTTTTGCTGGCAAATCGCTTTTTGTACAAGTATGCAAAAGAGTATGACAAGCAAAAATTGACCTTCGATGCGCTGGCGACCCGAAAGATGCAGGATTACGAGTGGCATGGAAATGTGAGAGAACTGGAAAATAGAATTCGGAGAGCCGTCATCATGTCGAATAATCGGCTGATAACCTGTGAAGACCTGGGCTTGAAGGACGATATTCCCACAAAACAGGCGTCGCTCAGCCAGGCGATCGATGACGCACAACGGAGATATGTGAAAATCGCCTTGCAACAGGCAAAGGGAAATATCTCACGAGCATCGCGAGAGCTCGGCATTAGTCGGGTGAAGGTCTATGAGCTAGTCGAAAAATACAAAATTGTGGTGGATCGGTATAAATAGCATGATGATCATAGAATCATAATCAAGTTGGAGTCCCGTCCCTTGATGGACTGCAAAAAGGAAAGCCTTATGAGAAGCTTAATATTATACATGCTGAATCTAATCCTGGTTTTAATTCTATTCGCCGGATCGGTGGTGGCGCAAGAATATAAGATCGGTTCCGAAGATGTTCTGTCCATCACCTTCTGGCAGCAACCGCAACTGAACACCAACGTGCGCGTCAACCAGGATGGGACCATTGCGCTGCCAGTCATTGGCAGCATCACGGCTGCGGATTTGACTCCCACAGAGCTGGCGACCAAGATCGTGGGCAAGATTTCATTATTTAATCGAAATATTTCTCAGGCATCTGTCGTGGTCACGCAATATGGCAGCAAAAAAGTATATGTCAATGGTTACGTCATGCAGCCCGGCAAATATACCTTTGAGGTGATTCCTGATCTCTGGAAGATCATTCTGGAAGCTGGTGGTCCGGCAGAAACCGCGAAATTGGATCAGGTGAAAATCATTCGTGGGGGAAAAGAATCCGGGAAAACACAAACAGTGGATTTAACCGAATTTTTAAGCGAAGGGAATTTTTCCAGGCTTCCGCCCGTTTATCCCGGCGACACGATTCAAATTCCTGGTGTGAGTCCGCAAGCGGCAGGAGCGGAAGGCTCTGCTGTGGGAGGGATCACATCTGCTCAGGTGAATGAAGATGTCGTCTATATTTATGGACAGGTGGCGCGTCCCGGGGGGTATCAATTCACCCGCAATCTCGGCGTGCTGGAAGCTGTTATTATCGCCGGAGGACCGACCCCGCTGGCAAAGCTGGATGAGGTGAAAATCATTATGAAAGGCGAGCGGTATGCAACGATTGCCACGATCAACCTTGAGACATATTCAAAGCAAGGCACACCAGCGTCGTTTTTGCTCAATCCTGGGGATACCATTTTTATTCCCGAAAAAAAGAAATCCGCCATTGTTGAAACATTGCAGCGCGGCATCCTCTATGAAGTGATGCGAGTCGCACTCACGGCTGGAACATCGATTTTGATCTATGCCCTGGTTCGATGACAGGATTCAGCAAAGGCACCGATGCAAAATCATTAGCCATTATGCATTAACCGTTCACAATTGACAATTGATAACTGATAATCACGCCACAGGCGGATGTGCCTTTGGCATCACTGACGACTGATAACTGATAACTGATAACTGGCAACTGATAACTGATAATCAAAATTGCTTTCTGGAGATTTTTAAGAATGCTCGATACTCAAAATAAAACGAATATAGACATCCGCGCCTATTGGCAGATTTTTTGGCGACGAAAAATATTATTTATCATTCCATTTGTGATCTCGATAATCGTCGGGATTGTCATAATTCTCATATCAAAGCCTGTCTATGAATCATCTTCTGTGGTGCAGGTCAACCAGGGGCAGTTGCTGTCGCGAGAGATGCAGAGATTGATCCCGGGAGTCACGGTGCAGGAACGGCTCGATAATTTGAGAAGACTGATCACCAGTCACGATTACTTACTACGCTTGGTTCAATCATTGAATTTATATGACAACCCGGAAATGAAAGCAAAAGCTGCAGAAGACCAGAATAAATATCCTGGACTGGAGCTCAGGGAAGTCACCGAACTGCTGTGGATCGATCAATTAAAACGATTTTTGACCATCAGGCAGGTTGGCACCGATTTTATCCAGATCAGCGCGTATGCATTGTCCCGGGACCTGGCGTACAATTTTGCAAAAACATTGACCCAAATTTTCATCGATGAATCGCTGCGACGCGAGGTCGGCGGAATCCGTGGCGCATTGGAATTTGGCACGGAGCAGTTGACGATTTATAAACAAAAGCTTGAAGAATCCGAGGAGCGCCTGAGAAAATACAAACAGGGCGTTCTTCAGGAAGCAATTGGCGACCAGGCAATAATTTCCACCAACCTCGACCAGGTGAAGTCCATGCTCATGACAACCGAATTTGAATTGAAGGAAGCCCGGGATCGTCTGTCATTCCTGGGTTCACGAATAAAGAGCCAGGGCTTCGATTATAAAATACCGAACACGAGCCGCTTGCAGATGCTTAAAATTCAGCTTTTAAATGCCAATGTCGAATTATCAAAATTGATGTTACAATACTCCTGGAATGACGTGAAAATTTTAAAAATCATTGAAGATATCGATAATTTAAGAAGCCAGCTTCGGAATGAAATAGAATCAGAGATAAAAACAAAGTATGCAGCAGGCAATGGCGTCGATGTCAGCACGATCCAGGAAAAAGAAATAACTGCCATGGAAGTTGAATACCTGCAGCAGCGACAAAAGTCATTGACAAATTTGCAGGCAGAATATACCCAGCGTCTCTCCCAGGGTCCCTCCCGGGAAATGGCGCTGAGTCGGTTGACACGGGAAGTCGAAGCAAACCGGGAAATCTATCAATCGCTCATGCAGCAGACCCAGGGTTCCGAGATCGAACAGGCGCTCCAGCGAACCGCGGCAGAATTCAAATTCAAGATTGTCGAGCCCGCGATTAAACCCATAAAGCCCGTGAAACCCGATCGGATCAAAATGATGCTGATGGCCATCGTTGTTGGCGCGATTATCGGGGGCGGATTGATATTTCTATTTGAATTTATGGATCATTCGTTCAAAAATGTTGAAGATGTCGAAAAATATTTGAATCTGCCGGTACTGGGCACGATCCCGAAGATAGAGATTCCAGCGAAGATCTGATATTTGACGAATCAGGTTCAGGGTTAAAAGTTCCAGGTTCAGGACTTTGAATTAATAAGGATCATTTGTGAATGGGGCAGTTATTTAATTCACGTCCCTCAAGGTTTAAGATGACTAAAAATTGAGCTCAGTTGTAATAAGTGAAGCACAAACTGTTTTCAACTCTGAACCAGGAATCCTGAAACGGGAGTGGAGAATTGAGAATCATGCCAGAGGCAGATGCGCAAGGCGCATTGAGAATTGAGAATTGTGAATTGTGAACTGATAACTGATAACCGATCGTTCCTTAAAAGAATGTCACAATCAAATTTTATTTTCAGCAATTAGCATGAATTTGCGGTATTAATTTGCTTAATTGGGTTGTTCACTTTGAAAGAGATGATGGAATGCAAAATTTTAGCCTGAATTCAACCATACGATTTGGGGACAAAGAATATCAATTGATTACATCGAACAATGGTCAGGATAATAAGATCATTTGCTCCCTGTTCCGAAGTGGGGAATTTATTAATTCCAGAGAGACGAATTATGAAAAAGGAATCAATGGCGACCTTCAGGATCTGGTAAAACGTTTTCATGAACAACGGAAATCTGAAATCGAGCAATTCTTCACAGTCTCCGAAAAATTGAATGCACATGGCAGTCCGGAATTGCAAAATATGCTAGGACTGGTTTTTGCCCGGAACAATTTATATGCCGAGGCGATCCGGGAATTTCGCAATATCATTGCGAACAATCCAACGGATTCCTGGGCTTATGATAACCTGGGCAAGGCGTTTCTATCGCTCAAAAAATATGACGCCGCCCTGAAAGCATTTCATCGCGCCATCGAGCTGAATCCTGAGTACGCCGACTTATATAACAATTGTGGCATCGCATACTTTGAAACAGGCAAATGCAAGAATGCAGTTGACCAATTTGACAAGGCGATCGAGCTGAATCCCTATTACGCTGAAGCATATTTCAATCGGGGCTTGACACTGATCCTCAATCAAATCAATCGTGACGATTATGAATTGACGATCGACTTTCCGGAACAGGCATTGAAAAGTCTTGATAAAGCAGGGCTGATCAATCCCGGCTATCTCAATCAATATTATCATAATGCGATTGACTTCATTAAGGAGAATGATCCCCAAAATGCCCTGGAAAATCTGAAACTTGCCAAATACCAGGGCACCCATGGGTACTATCGGTATGATAAATATGAGTTTTATTTGAAATTGATTTTTATCAATGAGACCAAATATTTTGAAACGATCTGGAAATACATCAAATTTCTCCAGGATTTGATTAAAAAATACCCCCATCATGCGGATCTGTATAACGACCTGGGGCTGGCATATAGTATTCTGAGAAATTTTATCAATGACAAGGCAATCGAAAGCTTTCAACTGGCGCTGGAGATAAATCCTCAATTTGAAAAGGCAAAACGCAACTTCAAATTATCGACCTATGAAAAAACCGGATCCGACCTTTTCGTGAAAGCGCTGACATCGCTGCGCTCGCGCAATGGAAATTTTAAATTTGAGATCCGGGATAAATATGAAACTGAGCCGGTGATAAATTTCGATGAAGATTTGTGAAAACCCGGCGCGGCTGAGCCGCAACTAGAATAGTTATGGATTTTATTGAATCGAAGTGTGGCAGATTTTTACAAAGGAGTAGTGGAG
>JALOPY010000351.1 GCA_025453735.1 bacterium
CTTTGAGGTTTCTATTCGCAATTCAACAAATATTTTTCTAACGGAGAATAAGGAATGAAAGGTTTTTAAAGAGGAATTAGTTTTATCTTTTTTATTTATGATGGAGGCTAATATGAAAATGAAAAATATAGTGACTTGGTTCGAAATCTATGTCGATGATATGGATCGTGCAAAAAAATTCTACCAAACTGTGCTGAGGAAAGAACTAAACAAAATGTCTGTACCAGATGAAATGGGAATGGTCATGTGGGCATTTCCTTGGGTAGATGATGCACCTAATGCGGCTGGTGCTCTTGTAAAAAGTGATATGGGTAAACCAAGCAGTTCGGGTACGATAGTTTATTTTGATTCTAATGATTGTTCAGAGTTAGATCTTGTTGAGGAAGCTGGCGGTAAAATTCTTATGCCTAAAACTCCAATAGAAGGATTCGGGTTCTTTTGCCTTTTCTCTGATACCGAAGGCAATGCAGTTGGTTTTTTCTCTCAAAAATAATTAATAGCGCTTAGTTTTTAATGAAGAGAAATATGAAATTACAAAAATTATTTCCAATCACTATTACAGAAAAACTCATAGAGTGTCGTGACTTCTAAATCAAACTCTTTAACTTTGAGATCGATTTGGAGAAAGAGTTTATTCACATGCGGCATGAAAGCGGGATTGAATTAGCAGTAATGCTACCGAACGTGGATAATCAACCGAATTTTTTACACGAACAATATGGTGGAAAAGGTATAGTTTTCTCATTTGAAGCTGTTGATGCCCAAAAAGAATATGAGAGATCGAAAGAACACGATGTTGAGATTATATTTGATCTCAAAGATGAGGAATGGGGGCAAAGACACTGCATGATTAAAGATCCTTCTGGGATCATAATCGATATTGTCCAGCAACTTTAATTTCAATAACATAAGATTATGCAATGGTAGAAGATAAAAGTATAACAAAATGGTTTGGGGAAAACCTTGCGGAATTGCTCGGAGATAAAATTCAAAAATTATATAAAGATTTTGATAAAACAAGGTATGTAAAAACTATCAAAAAAGAGTGCAAAGAGCTTGGTTATACAAAGAGAATTGAACTGCACGCAGACATATTAAAAGAACTCTTACCCCAGCCATATTCTCAAGCAATTAAGATTCTTATTGCTATTTTAGGTGAAGAAAATCCAAATGAAATTGGAATGTTTACCAATTTTTATTGGGTAATGCCGATTGGGAAGTTTATTGAAAAATATGGCTTAAAAGATTTTGATGAATCTATGAAGGCTATTGAAGAAGTAACAAAAAGAAATACAGGGGAATATGCCATTCGTCCTTTTCTAAGGGAATATCCTCAAAAAACTATTAAGATTATGCAATCATGGGCTAGGTCATCAAATTTCCATTTACGTCGATTAGCCGCCGAAGGCTCAAGGCCAAAACTTCCGTGGGCGACTAAACTCGATGTCTATGTCGATAATCCTAAGCCTGTTTTTGAAATACTTGAAACTTTGATAGAGGATGATGTTAAATTCGTTCAAAAATCAGTTGCAAACAATTTGACTGATTATCTCAAAGTCAATAAACCAGCAACTGTTGAATTTATTAAGAAGTTCAGTAATTCTAATAACAAAGATACACAATGGATTATTAAGTATGCTACACGGAAAATAAAAATATAGGCGAAGAATTTGAAAAATGAAATTCACCCCTAATCCCTTTTCATTTTTCAAAATGGAAAAAATCAGATTTGCCCACCTGCGTCGGACGGGTGTGATGGGTATTGGATTTCGATAGCAGTTTAAAAATATTTTTCACCGCAAAGACGCAGAGACACAAAGATCATTATAAATCTTTTCTTTGCGCCTTAGCGCCTTTGCGGTTTAAAAAGAGGAAATGAACAAATGTCAAAAGTAGCACTCATATCATGCAACATCACACAGGATCCCTATCCTGTTTACCCATTGGGCATGTCCATGGTGGCGGAAGCGGCTCGGTCCCGAGGTCACGATGTGGTGATGTTTGACATCAACGCCCAGGGCAAAGATGCGGCAACGATCCAGAAATTTATCAGGGAGACGCAGCCCCAATTTGTTGGCCTTTCGATGCGCAACGTGGACAGCGCCAATTACAATAAGCAGGATGCCTATATCGCCGATTATAAAAATGTGGTCAATGCTATTCGTGAGGTGTCTACCGCCCCAATTATTTTGGGCGGATCGGCTTATACTATTTTTCCCGATCTCATTCTGAATGAACTGCAAGCGGATTACGGCATTGCAGGTGAAGGCGAAGGCGCATTCTGTCATCTGCTGGAGCAATTGGAAAACGATCCTGATTCAGCCTATCGGATTTATTATAATTTCTCACCGCTCAGCGAGTTTTCAGCCATGAAGCGCAATGATTTTTTGGCGGAATATTACATGAAACATGGCGGCATGTTGAGCGTGCAGACCAAGCGGGGCTGTCCCCATCGCTGCGCCTACTGCTCCTATCCCGTGCTGGAGGGCAGATGCTACCGTTTTCGCTCCGCCGAAAATGTGGTGGATGAGATCGAAATGCTGATCCATAAATATAAAGCTGATTATTATGCCATCACGGATTCGGTGTTCAATGATGCGGCTGGGAAATATTTGGAGATCGCTGAAGAATTGGTGCGGCGTAGCAGCAAGGTTCCCTGGATGTGCTTCCTGCGACCCGATGATTTCACTGTTGAGGAGGTGACGCTGTTGAAGCGGTCGGGATTGAACGCCATCGAATGGGGCACGGATTGCGCTACCGATATCACTCTGAAAGCCATGCGCAAGGATTTCAACTGGGATCAGGTGGTGCACTCCAACAATCTTTTTGCGAAGCATGGAATTTCCAACGCCCATTTCATCATTCTGGGCGGACCCAAAGAGACGTATGAAACGCTGGATCAGGGACTGAAAAATTTGCTGCAACTGGAAAAGTGTGTCATCTTTGCAGGCATCGGAGTGCGGATTTTTCCTGATACGGCTGTTTACCAATGGGCGCTGGAGGAGGGCAAAATTACCGCCGATCAGAACCTGCTGCCGCCCACGTACTATTTTTCCGATGATGTGGAAATCGAAGTCATGCACGAAAAAATCCTGGCGGCGTTCAAAGGCAGGCTCGATCGCATCTATCCCGATGGACAATATACGGAAGTCACCAGAGCGTTTCACCTGGCAGGGAATCGGGGTCCTGCGTGGGATATGTTGTTGAAGCGAAAAATAACAAGATAAATAAAAGAAAAAAACTCACCGCAGAGACGCTAAGGCGCTAAGAAAAAAAATAAGAATCTTTGCGTCTCAGCGTCTTTGCGGTAAAAATAAATCATCGTAAAAGGGACTTTATTGAGTGGATGAAGCGAGCTCAAAATATGTCGATCAAATTGCTACGCAGCGATTGATCAACGATAAACTGAAGAACGTACATCACTCGCCTGACTATTCGCTGGCAGCGATTAATACCAGTTTCCGTGATTTTAAACATCTTTCTTTGAAGCCTGTTGATGTCATCGAAACTCCGAGAGAGAAATATACGGAAATTTCGTTTCGTTCCTCAATCGAAACCAGGTACCAGGAAAATAATTGGGTCAAAGGGAGGTGCTTTTGTGCGAAAGAATCGGTCGGGGAGCTTGTGTTCGTTCATGGGCTGTACGAAGATAACATGGAGATTTATAAATTTTTCATCTCCATGCTCAACGAACAGGGGATGAATGTCCATTTGATGGTGCTGCCACATCATTACGAGCGGACGCCGAAAGAGAGCGCCTTCAGCGGTGAATACTTCTGGAGCGCCGATGTGTATCGCAGTGCGCTGGCGTTCAAGCAAGCGGTGTATGATTTAGCGCAATTCTACTCGTATATCAAAAATAAAACTGGACGACCTGTCTGGATCGTGGGTTTCAGCATGGGCGGCGGCATTGGCTTGAGCCTGGTGTCGCTCATTCCCGTCGATGGCATTTTCGTGATCAACCCTGTTTGCAATATCACAGAATTGATGTGGCACAGCGCCCTGTTTTCTACCATCAAACTCGATCTGGAAGCCAATGGCTTGACATTTGAATACATTAAAAATATGTATAGCTTGTACGAACCGTTGAATATTAAAGACATCAAAATTTCAAAAGAGAAAGTGGTGATGGCAAAAGGGCTTTATGACCAGATCAACGATCCCCAAAATTACGATCTGTTCAATCAGCAATGGGGATTGAAACACGAACTGAGCTACAATGCAGGACATTTGAATATTTTGCGGGTACCGAAGCTGGCGG
>JALOPY010000352.1 GCA_025453735.1 bacterium
GGCGCTGAAATTATTGCGGAACAAAAAGTGATCGATGTGAGGCAGGATAGCAATGGCGAATACATCGTTACCTCCCAAAAAGTGACTGATTTTATTTTCAAAAAGAAAACTGTGAAACGAGCAAAGGGAATTGTTTTTGCAGCAGGAGTCATCGGAACACTCGAGTTGTTAATGCGTTGCAAAGACAGGGAATCATTGCCCAATCTATCAGATAAACTGGGGCATGTGGTTCGAACCAACAGCGAAGTTTTGGCAGGTGTGACATCGAAAAAGAATCAGCAGCATTCCCTGGGCGTGTCCATCACATCGAGTGTGTTCGTGAATGATAATACGCATATCGAGCTGGTGCGCTATCCCAAAGGCTCGGATGTGATGGCGATATTAGCCGGATTGATGACCGACGGCGGCGGAAAAATTCCCCGACCGGTGAAATTTTTCTGGAATTGTCTTCGACATCCCTGGCTGTTTTTGAGAACGCTGATCCCGTACAATTGGGGGCGAAATAGCGTGATCCTGCTCGTGATGCAAACGCTGGATAATTACCTGACGGTCTCACGCAAGCGGCGCTGGTGGACGTTATTCAAAAAAGGTCTGGCATCGAAAAATGAAGGCAGGAAAATTCCCACGTACATTCCCGAGGCAAATCAAGCGCTGCGGGGCATGGCAAAACGGATGGATGCCATTCCGCAAAATGCCATTACTGAGGTATTATTCAATATTCCGATGACCGCTCACATTCTGGGTGGATGTATTATGGGCAAGGATCGAGATCATGGAGTGATCGACCAACAGCATCGCGTGTTTGGGTATGACAATATGTACGTGACCGATGCGTCCGCGATTCCGGCAAATTTGGGAGTGAATCCATCGTTGACCATCACCGCGATGGCGGAGCGGGCGATGAGTTTTGTTCCCAACAAGATGAAATCGGAGTGATGGAGTGGTGGAATAGTGGAGTGCTGGAGAATTGGATTGGTGGAGCGTTGGAGTAAGTAGGCTCTGTTTGCGCGAGGTTCACATTGCTCCATTACTCCAATACTCCATTTCTCCATCAATCCATCACTCCTTTGTCAAATAACATTTTTTTGGAGGTTCAACATGCGTAATTTAATTTTAATAATAGCAATGCTATGCTTTTCATTGCCGGCAATGGCAGAGGAAGAATTCGAAGTCGATACTATAAAAACATCGGCAGGTGATCTGGAGATTACATTTATCGGACATGGGACGTTGATGTTTAAATTCGGGGACAAAATTATTCACGTCGATCCGGTCAGTCGGGAGGCGGATTACACGCTTTTGCCCCGCGGCGAGCTGGTGCTGGTCACCCACGAGCATGGCGATCATCTCGATCCTGAGGTGCTGAATTTGGTCAGAAAAGAAAATACGAAAATCGTTCTGACCAAAAAGTGCTTCGACAAAATTGATGAAGGGATCGTCATGAAAAATGGTGATGTCAATACTTTTGATGGAATTAAAGTCGAGGCGGTACCTGCGTATAATCTGGTTCACAAGCGAGATTCCGGGCAGCCGTTCCATCCCAAAGGGGAAGGCAATGGCTATGTGATCACATTCGGTGATAAGAGAGTCTATGTCGCGGGTGATACTGAAAATATTCCCGAAATGAAAGCATTGAAAAATATCGACATCGCGTTTCTGCCAATGAATTTGCCTTATACCATGACGCCGGAAATGGTGGCTGATGCGGCAAAGGCATTCATGCCGAAAGTTCTTTATCCCTATCATTACGGCAAAACCGATACCAAGAAATTGGTTGAATTGATGAAATCCGTGAAAGACATTGACGTGCGAATTCGATCGATGGAATAGTCTGGATGACGTGCCGCGCGCTTACAAAAGTGCGTGGCACGTTTTCTATTCCGACTCAACAACTCAACCACTTAACTACTCAACTAAAAACCATGAGCTTCCTCAATATCGAAATCAAAGCCCGCTGCTCTGATCCGGGCATGATTAAAAATATCTTAAAACAGCGCAACACGATCTTCAAAGGCGAGGATCACCAGATCGATACGTACTTCAATTGCCGGCACGGACGCTTAAAACTTCGGGAAGGAAATATCGAACATCATCTCATTCATTACCATCGGGAAGATGAGATCGGTCCCAAAAAATCTATTGTCACGCTTTACCAGCCGGAGCCAAATTCAAGCTTAAAACAGATACTCAGCGATTCATTGGGCATCCTGACCATTGTTGATAAAAAGCGGGAGATCTATTTTATTGACAATATCAAATTTCATATCGACCAGGTCATCGGATTGGGATCATTTATTGAAATCGAAGCTATTGATTCATCCGGCACAATTGGGGAAGAAAAATTGCAGTCGCAATGTGAGGAATATATAAAATTATTTCAAATTAAACCGGCTGATTTGATTGAATGTTCGTATAGTGATTTGCTTCTGCAAAAAAATAAGAAAAATTTTTGACGATCAGTCTGATTCGGCATCGGAAAAATTCATTTTTATTAAAGTAGCTTTTTACTATTACAATCTATGATTCGATTGATTGCGACACGCAATCGTTACCTATCTATTCCACAAAAAATTCAACTCATGTCTATTCATTATATTTTAGCTTTTTATTCGTATCTTCTTTTAACGGTACGTGCGATTTCAACTTTTCTTATGGATTTTTTTAAGTGAAGGGGTACAAAATGAAATGTTTTCACAATATCGAGATCGTTTTCTTTCTTATTGCGATGACGCTTGTTTGCTGTGGATTGAAAAAAGACCAATCATCCGGCTATGTTCCGATTGCAAATTGGCGAGCCTCCACTCCTGAAGAGCAGGGCTTTGATTCTGAGCAATTGGCAAATGTATTCGATTTTGTCAAAGAGAATGACAGCAACATTCATAGTCTCATTTTGGCTCGGAACGGCTACCTTGTCCTGGAAGCTTATTTCTATCCCAATTCAAATGGCATTGTCCATGATGTCGCTTCAGTCACCAAAAGCATCACTTCAATTCTGATTGGCATTGCTGTCGATCAAGGTTTTATAAAGAATGTTCAGCAGCCTGTGCTGGATTTTTTCCCCGATCGAAAGATTGCTAATCTCGATGATCGGAAGAAGCGGCTGACGATTGAGCATCTGTTAACCATGCAGACAGGATTGTGCCGAAATTTTCAGGATGGCGAAAGACAACTCGATGCCATGCGGGAAACTGATGATTGGGTGCAGTTCATGCTCGATCAGCCGATGTTGAGCGAGCCAGGAACTGAATTTGCCTATTGTACCGGCGGAACGCATTTGCTTTCAGCGATTATCACCCAGGCGACTGGAATGAACGAATTGGATTTTGCCAGAAAATATCTTTTCGAGCCACTCGGCATTCACGATGTTATCTGGCCGTTTGATCCGCAGGGAAATAATACCGGCGGATTCGATCTCCACCTGCATTCCATCGACATGGCGAAAATCGGGCATCTTCTATTAAATAATGGTGTCTGGAATGGAAGACAGATCCTCTCCAATAAATGGATCGAACAAGCCACAAAAGTGCAGGTCACGCTGGATGATGGCGAGCGCTACGGCTATCTCTTCTGGTCGCCAAACGAAAATCCTGACCTCATCGAAGGTCGTGGCAGAGGTGGCCAGCGGCTGATCTTTTCGCGGCAAAGCGATATCATCCTGGTTTTTACAGGCAGTGGATTTGATCCTGGAGAGATCGGTGCGATTCTCTTACCAGCATTGCGCGCTAACAAACCGCTGCCTGAAAATCCCGAAGGATTTAAATTATTACAAAGCAAAATTGAAGCCGCTGCTAAAGCGCCTGCGCTGACGCCTGTGCCAAAGCTGCCAGCAATAGCGAAAGAAATATCCGGTAAAACTTACCTGTTTGAGCCCAATTCTACTGGGTGGATTTCATTCTCCTTGGTATTCAAGGATGGCTCTGAAGCGTTGCTCAAATTAACTGAAGAAGATCATTCTGAAGAAAATCAAATCGGTTTGGATGGTAGATACCGGATTTCAAATAATAGTCGTCATGGTCTTCCTGAGGCGTTAAAGGGTTCCTGGCGTTCAGATTACGAGTTCGAGCTCCTGTATAATGAATTCGCGAACAATCATTTTTATCGGATCACGATCACCTTTCCTTTTGATAAAAATATTTGTAAATTTCATGCCGTAGAAAGCACAGGACTTCTCGACATAACTGTTATTGCCAGACTGCTGCAATAAAAATGTTCAATGAATATGAGGATATCTAACAATGATTAAAAGATTATCCAACGA
>JALOPY010000353.1 GCA_025453735.1 bacterium
CTGTTCATAGCGGGTGTTTCCGGCAAAATCGCGAGTGGTCAGAAAGAAATTTTTACCGACTTTGATTTTTCCCTCTTCGCCTTCCATGATCCGAATTTGTGGCGTGGCAATCACCTGTCCTTTATTTACGCTTTGAAAGGCTTTGATTATTGCGGTGATTTCATACGTGTCATTGGCGAATCCACCCAGAAATGAAAAGATATTATCGCTGACTGATTTTGCTGAATTCGAGTACATCTCCAGCTTGACAGTTCCGTTTTTAACTGTGCTCCAATCGATGCCCACTTCAGCCAGCGCCTGTTGATCCGCTTCAAAGAAAATCGCTTTTATTTCAATCTCACGAGTTGCAAAATTAATTTTTTCTTCAAGCGCAGGCGCGCTCTTTTGGTCATTCAAATCCACGATCTCATAATGCCGGGGACGGTCGTTATATTTTAGCTGGTTGGAGCGCAGGATATATTCGAGCGCCCGCTTCCAGTGCATGTTATCGACCACGACTCCAATTTTTCCTTTATGCTCCCTGGGATCGAGAATCATTTTGTCTTCATATTTGGTGCTGAGCAGATTGATAATTTCCAGCGCGGCATCCATGGTGATGTCACGACTTAATGAAATAAATTCTTCAGGATTGTATTCTCGCGGAGCGTTTTCCTGGGCTGTTGCGGATGATAGTTTTATAATTAACACGAAGCAAATACAAAAAATCCATGCAACCTCAGTTGAACAACGATGTAAAATTTTCATAATTTACCCACTCTATTTTTTATATCCCAAACCCAAAGTTACTGTCCTGGCTCCCCCTGCTTTTTCAAGGACAAACTCAACTTCACTTTTTTTCTGATTGATCCTCGTCAGCGCGCCGGATTGAACTTTATCCCCAACTCGCATCGTCAACAACTTATTGTTCTGATCCTTTATATATACTCGACCATTCGCCACTGCTTGAAGCGTGGCAGATTCAACATCCACCAGCGTTTTATCAACTGGTTTTGGAGCATTTTGTGGTGTCCGAAAAATATTGGCAGTTTGTCGCACTGGCTCTGTACGATTCAAGGGCTTGAAGGAATCATAGAACATCACGTTTTCAACTAAAGGCTCCATCGAATCGAAACTAAATTCTCGTTGTGCATCCAATTTCTGGGTTAACGAAAATCCTTTTAACTCCATCATGAATTCGATAAGATTTTTTTCGTTTTGACTCTGGTTTATCGTGAAGGTTTCTATCTGGTACAACAATGGATTTTTCGTGAGATGCCAGATGAGACGAAACAGGTCGTGATAGGACCCCTCACCGGTCAGGAGAAATCGAAACGTGACAATGTCGCCGTTGTCAGTGATATTTTTTAATTCAAAGTCAAATTCCAGGGCAAAATCATTCTGGCTAACGAGCCAGTTGAGGTAATCCAGCGAAAAAGAGGGTTCTTCTGATGCGATGATTTGCTTTGGCGATAAATTCCACTTCTCCCTCAAAAATCGATATTGTTGCTCAACTCCCTGCAGCGCTTTGGCAATTTCAAGCGAACCATCGAGCTGCTGGGAGAGCTGCTTGTTTTTCACCTTCAGGCTTTTAATACTCTTGTTCTCCTGAGAATACCAGAATATCCCGATGGCGAGTAACAGAATCCAAAGGATTCCGATTGTCAGACTATTTCGTTTTGCGTACATATCTCATTCAATTTAAATTAATATATCAGAATTTCAAAATTTATGTAACACATACTACAAAAAAACCTTACAAGGAGTAACAGAGCTAACAGAGTTTCACGGAGAAATTTTTGGAGATATTATTTGACGGTTTCAAAACTCCGTTTAAACTCCGCTTGTGCCTAAGGCACATCTCCGCCAGATGGCGGATGATCCTCTGCTTCTCATTGTAGGGGAATTAATTCATTAATCAATGCTCTCCGCCTAAAAAAAATGGTGCACTTTCGATTTTGCGTAGCTATGGCAAAACCTTAGTACCATATTTCATAATTGCGATGACATATATTTTCTTAAATAGCCCTGTTGTAAGACCTTATTTTTGTCTCTTACACCTTAGTAGAAAATATTTTCCCCAAACCTTAACCTTATTAACTTATTTACAAGCCAGTTGATGATAAGGTAATAAGGTTACTGTGTTTCTGGACTTTTTCTACTACTAAGGTCTTAAAAATAAAAATAAGGTTTTTCAAGAAGACAAATTTTGATCATACCTTCTAGAATTTGTTTTGTATGTCACTAAATTTATCAATTAAACCGCTTACTTATAGGTGGAAAATATACCAGGTTTCTTCGAGAAACCTGTTATGTTAAATCTATTTACCACCTGTAAATGAGGCATTACAAGCTACGTATAAATATTATTGACTTATTGTGACAATTTTATATTTCTGTGCTGTTGTCGCGCCAAGCGTTTTTGCTTTTTCTTGCGCTTCTTCGTAACTGGAAAATTTTCCGACACACACCCAATATGGGACTTCCCGACTCGAGCCAGGCAACGTTGCTATATACGCATCAACGCCCTTTGACTGGTAAAATTCGACCTCTTTTTGAGCGGTAAATCGTGCAGCATGGGCGCTCAAGCTGATGGTATAAAGCCCTGGGCTCGTTGCTAATCCATGCTCCTCTGGCTTGCTTTCATTTGCCGCCATAGTGTAGTTCGCCTGTTTGATGAGCTGACTACCGGGTGACTTTGAAGCTGAAATTGAATTGTTCCCCAGGTTCGACGAAGTCGGTCCATTAAATTCATTGTTCGAGATTTCAATAATCAAGCGCTTTCCAGGAATTGAATTGTTCAGCCTGGTTAATTCATTTTCTGCATCGCTATGATTATTATAATCGCCGACGCAAACCCAATAGGGAATTTCCCGACTTGAATTTGGCAGCGTGGTGATATAGGCGTCAAATCCCTGGGAGCGATAGTACTCGACATCTTTCATCGCCGTGAATTTACTGGCATGAGCGTTTATTTTGATAATGTAGCGCGAGCTTGAATTTGCAGCATTGCCTCCGGCTTCTTTTTTAAAAGCAGTTGCCTCGTATGTCGCAGTATCAGTTTTCTTCTCAATCGTGAGCGGCTGATTTTTTTCTCTTTTTTGGTTGATCTTTGATTCGAATTCATTTGACGCAAGTTGCTGTTGATTGGATTTCCTGTCAGTTGTAATTTGTGAATTGGTCGCTGGCACTGGCGTTTGTTTGATTGCTGCTTCCTGCGAATTATGACTGACATTTTCTTCGGCAACGACAGATTGGGTCACTTTTGTCGAGTTTCCCCATTCCGATGTGGTTGTCGCTGCAGGGATTGGCTCGTTCGCTTCGGCTTTCACAGCAGGCAATGAGCCGGTTTCAGTTTTATTGTTTAAATCGGGACGAAAGGATTCGTTTTTCCAATCAATTGCCATTTCAAATGAATAAAGTCGCTTATCGCCTTCGTCGGAGCGAGTTAATTTGTTGATTCGTGCCCGTCCCAGATCATCGGAGAGTTTTGGAATATCCCCTCGTTTCATGGATAATCCCTTGATCACGATTCCGTCTTTGGTGCTCTGTATCTCTTCGATCCAGGCTGATTTAATGTAGGAAACGCTTGAGTTTAATTTATCCAGAAAACTTAATAGGCGATCGGAGCCGTAGCTCAAACTATCCGACAGCACCAGGCGTTTGGAAATTTTTGCAATCTGATCTTCAAGCTCGCGTACTTTTTTGACCGTCTCCTCGCTGCTATTGATACGTTCGACCAGCGTCTTGTTTGATGTTTTTAGAGAACCGACTTCTAGTTTTTTTGCGGTAATTTTCCAGGTTAATACAAACGCCGAAATTCCCAGCAAAACAAGAATGAGATAGCCAGCCAGGGTCAAACTGAGAACTTTCTGACGCTCGATGACCTGAGATGGCAACAAATTCGTTGGCACAAAATTTTTCTCATTTTTCTGGAGCACTTTCCAGGCTAAGCTGATGGGTATGGCATAATCGGATAAATCTTCACGGCTGAATTGAGTTGAAAAATTCTCAGCCAATGGCTGGGATATAATAAATCCAACTTTTGAATCTTGAAATTTTTTCTCAAAAAAGGCTTTTGCAGTGTTGGTGCTGGCT
Organism: bacterium; assembly: GCA_025453735.1. Taxonomy (GTDB): domain Bacteria; phylum Zhuqueibacterota; class Zhuqueibacteria; order Thermofontimicrobiales; family Thermofontimicrobiaceae; genus JALOPY01. Next base: position 4,075 of record JALOPY010000353.1, read on the forward strand.
TTGCCTGCCAGCAGCACATTATTGACTTCTGGCAAATTTAAATTATCAAGCTCATAGATGATTTTGCTGTAGATGATTCCAAAAATATCCGGGTTATAGCTTTCAGGGATAATTGGCGAAACGGTTAATATGTCGTCGCCTTTCATGAAGATAATTCTGCTGAATTCCGTCTCGATCTCCGATCTCGATGATCACGGTGAGCTGGGATCCATCTCGAAAGTCATAGCTGTTTCCCGCCAGGTTAACTAAAGATACCTCGTTCGAATCCATCAGAGACAGCACCAAATTTCCTTTAAAAAACGTGTTGAGCTGCTCCAGGATATCGAGAATCGGCGGTTCTTTCACCTCACTGGAGACGTTGCACAGGGTGCCATCTTTGCGGGTAATCACAGAAACATTGTCGATGGCATTGAATCCCTGTTTCCATTGCTCAATTTTTTTCTTCAGCGTTCCCTTAAAAACATTTTTGTTATAATCCAGATGTGTATCCAGGTCCTGGTAGCTCACCTGGGAAGGCGGCACATTGAACGCGACTTTGACGCGCCTTGCCGCGAACTTGCGAAGCAGCGAGTAAATTACATCGACATTCTCGCGATAGCCGGCATCTTTATCCGATGGCGCTTTGGTTTCATACGCACTTTTGAGCGCGAACAGATCTTCTTCATTTTGCAGCAGCGTTGCTTCGGAGCCTCCTTCGGTTTTTTTTCGCAGCTCAAAATCCATGTCTCTGGTTAGCACCGCGCTCTCCAGATAATCCACTGCCAGGCGATACTTGTCACGCCGAAGATGCGCGATTTTCACCTCCCGACCATTTATGGCTATTCCTACTGCTTCATTGATCATATTGCCAGCTCTTTTTATTTACTGCATTGGAATTTCAAAGTTATTTACAAATACTAAAAAAAATCGTAACAGTTCACCTCTATCTGAAATCAATCATTTGTGATCTCAATATTTGCTCTTAAAAACCTTATTTTTGTTTTTAAGACCTTAGTAACAAGCAAAATCCACAACCACCCTAACTTTATTACCTTATTCGACAAGATAAATAAGGTAATAAGGTTAGAATTTGTGGGATTATCATTCTTCTATTAAGGTAAAAAGACAAAAATAAGGTTTCAATGATATTTAGTAACGCAATTAATTTCGACATCTGATACGGGTGAACGATTACAAAAAACCTTGCAAGGAGCAACAGAGTAAACAGAGATTTTTTGAAATAATTATTTGGCGTTTATAAAGCTCCATTAAAACTCCGCTTGCTCCGCTTCTCATTGTAGGGGGATTGCTTCTTGATAAACTGATTCCATCGCTCAGAGCGATGGAATCAGTATGAAATCCTTTTACGGTTTGAAGTATCGAACTAAATCTTCAAAGCGTTTTTTGTTATTGGCGTGACCGTACGCTTCCTGATAGGAAATTTTTTCACCCCGGTGCAGTGCTACCAGATCCTGCTCCATGGTGATCATCCCGATATGACCCGATTGATAGATCAACTGATAAATCTCATCCGTATTATTGTTGCGAATCGCCGTCCGCACCGCTGGCGTGGCGACCAGCACCTCCTTTGCCAGGATCAATTTTCCATCCAGGCTGGGCACCAGTTTTTGAGAAATGACACACACCAGCACATCTGCCAATCGTTCTCGAATTCTTGATTGTTCCAGGGGCGGCGTCTCACCTAAAATTCGATCGATACTTTCTGTGGCCGACGATGTGTGCAGCGTTGTAAATACCTTGTGTCCGCTATCCGCGACTTCCAGAACCGTGGCAATCGTATCCGGGTCTCTCACCTCACCCAGGACGATAATGTCCGGATCCTGGCGCAACGCCTGAATGGTCCCTGCTTTGAAGCTAAGCACATCCCTGCCAATTTCGCGATGTCGCACAATCGATCGGATCGAGTCATGCACGTATTCCACCGGGTTGGAAATTATCACAATGTGGGCATCAGCCAACCGGTTATTCGCATCGATGATGGCATCGAGTGTTGCGCTTTTTCCCGAGCCGGTGATTCCGGTAATCAGCACCAATCCACGATCGACATATTTCAAACTCAGGAGTTTCAGCACCTCGGGATGAAATCCAAGGCTCTTCAAAGAACGAATTTCTGTCGGGATCAGCCGCATATTGATGCTGAGGTGATTCAATTCAAAATAAGCAGTCGCGCGGAAGCGCAGCCGGATGTTGTTCATCAGAATCGTATAGGAGAAATCGACAAAGCGATTGGCGAATAAAGACTCCTGATCCTTCTTCGTCAAAATGTTCAAGATGAGAATATCTGTTTCATCCAGGG
>JALOPY010000354.1 GCA_025453735.1 bacterium
CGGCGATGATCGATATTGCCAGAAATACAATTCCTACTGTCGATCCAGATGGCATGGTCTGGGGACCAAAAGTTTGTCTCATCAATGAATTTTCTGCTTCGGATGGGGATATTTTCCCGTATCGTTTCAAACAGCACAAGCTGGGAAAATTAATCGGCAAGCGTACCTGGGGCGGCGTTGTTGGTATTCGTGGCTCGTTGCCTCTGCTCGATGGCGGTGTTCTGAACAAGCCAGAATTTTCCCGCTACGATCTGGAAGGCAAAGAATGGATCATGGAAGGTGTTGGTGTCGAGCCTGATATTTTTGTCGATAACGATCCTGCCAAGGAATTTGCGGGTATCGATGAGCAATTGAATCTGGATGAATTGAAGACGCAGGAGAAGAAGGTGCCGCCTGCGCCGAAGTTGCCTGTTAAGTAGTTGGCAGTCAACAGTTATCAGTCTTCAGTCATCAGTCAATATAATTCGGTTGGCAGTCGTTTATAGAAAAATGTGGCTCAGGAGTTGGTCTTCTGAGCCATTTTTTTTGTCAGAACAGATTCCATAGCTCCAATCGATGGAATCAGTATGATTAGAGATATAAAGAAAAATCTGATTGAAATTTTTGCTTGATATTTTGGATCGAATAGCTTATATTAAAATGGAAAATTTAATAGGAATAGGATCTCACACAATTTGAATTATTGGCGAGGAAGAAAGTGAGATGTCTTTAAAGTCAATTCAGGATGATGTAAAATCTCAGCGAATTGCTTTTGGCCCTCATTTGATCCAACGAATGTGGGAAAGTGGAATTTCTATTGATCAAGTTTTAGATACCATTCTTACTGGAACCGTGAACAAGAAAGAACGAGATGAACGATCTCTTGGACGATTCATCAAGTACACCATTTCAAAAGGGGATATAGTTGTTATAGTAAAAGATTGCAAACCTGGATTCATCATTACGGCAAATAAGAGGTGATTATCATGCAATGTCCCAATGGATGTTTAATGCCGATGGAAAAAACCAAAGAAGATAAAATTTTCTATCGCAATAACGAACCGATTGTGGTAACAGATTTAACAATGTACGTATGCCCCAATTGCGGACAGGAGTCCATGCCGCTATCTTCTGCCAGGCTGGTAGAAGATGTTTTAAATGGGAAAATTAAATCCGCTGGCAAATTCATTGCTGAGAAATACGAAACCAGTGACATATATGCTTGAGGAACAAATGAGAATGCGATTGTTCCAGTATCGCCATTGCCTGGAGTTAATCCGTCAGGATTTTATTGAGATGAATGGCAATAAAAATAAAATGCTGACGCATTAACTCCATCGCTTTATCTATTTTTAAAACTGCTCAACACTGACCTCATAACTCGATTCCTCCATCCCTCCTCCACAATCGTCTCAAATGGAAATCCCAGCACGATTACCGAGTAATCATTTCCCAGATAAGCCGTAGCCGCACTAAAACGATTTTCGGTGTATCGCAAAATGGTCTTCGCTTCTTTCGCTGGATTGATGGCATCAGGCGATTCGACAGCATAAAGATCGGGGCGATATTCGGTATTGAAATTAAATATTTCTTTTGGTTGAATGAATGATGAATCCACGGAACTGACTTTTCCCGTCACCGCTGCATGATTGGTCTGCCAATCGATTTTCAAAACTTCTTTGGCAAATTTAATATCATTTTGAGTCGAGTCTTTATTCCCTACCAGATCGCTTCCGATGTAAGCGCCAGAGAGAAATAAATTGCCGCCGCTTTTAAAAAAGTCGGTTATTTTATTTTTCAATTTTGCTGGAAAAGCCTGGTAGCTTCCATTGATTTTCAGATGAGGATTATTCTCAAGATTCAATCCTGGAAATAATGTCGTTTTTTCCTCTCCCAAAATGAGGTCAATAATTTTATAATCACTAAAGTCGATCATTCCATCCCAGAACGCTTCATCGCTGGCGCTGATAAATGGATAGCCGCAATTGCGGATAGCTGATCCATGAACGTATGGAAAATCAAACGTATTACCAGCGATCAATCGGGTTTCATCATTTGCCAGACTGGCGCCATGTCCTGGAGCATCGTTCGTTCGGTAAGGTGAATGGGGATTGAAATCGAATTGGGAGCCCGTGAGATTGAAGGTGAATTTATCGGCCACGCCAGGATCGAGAAAATTGGCAAAGCCTTTGAAATTCGGTTCGTCGATATATTCGGGCGGAGCGATGCGATCGAAGCCATTGACGATCAGGATAGGGGAAAGACTGGTATCGTTCCAGCATGCTGAGAGGATTTCCGACGGAAAGCTTTCGCCGCCTTTGTTCACCGCCGTCACCTGAAAACTGTAAATCACTCCTGGCTTGAGACCTGCTCCTGTCCATTCAGTCGAATCCACCAACGTTCCATTATCAAATCCCTGATTCTCGATGCGAGTGTAAACGACATATTTTTCAGGCACAGCCGTCGGCTCCAGCGGATCGAGCACAGGCTGCCAGCGCAAAGTTACTTCGGCTGAATCAGAAAAGAAAGCATGGAAATTAGAGACAGGTAATGGCTGAACGATGTATTGAAACTGATATTGCGTGGCAATGAATTTCAGCATCCCTTTATAAATCGAACGGGAAATATCAAACCGAAATTGGGGTGACAGGGCATATTTCATGTCATTAAAGTTTTGATGGGACAGCAATTCCAGCAGACAGGCTGGCACATTGGGTCGATAGGCTTCGCTGTAATTGGCATCCCGCAGGTCTCGACGGGTCCAATCCGCTCGATATTTCAATCGAATGTCATCCACAATCTGGGTCTGCATAATATCGCCCAGATCTCGATTTGCCAGCCGAGACATGCCATCAGGGAATACAGTTAACGTTTCCGCATCGGTGATCGAATAGATCATCAGCGTGCCAATCGTGCTATCGGCTGCGATTCCCGCATCGGTGTGAAATGAAAGCGAAAGGTCGATGGGAATTCCCAGTCCCTCTACATTCCGATTTTTATTGGGACCAAACGGACGACCTTTCAAATAATTCACATATTCGCCTCGGGATTGATAGTCGTCATTATAATCCGTGGTGTCTTTATTCAAATGATAAACCAGCGTGTCGGGCATCCCTGCAAATTGGAGATAATAGCGAGCGCCTTCGGCAAAACGAGGATAGCCGCTGACGCTTCCACCACGAACGATATCGCCCATGCCGCCGCCAAATCGCACTGCATCCGCCGAAATGATTTTGCCTGGAAATTCGCTCTGATTGGTAAGCATCACCTTGCCTGAATCTGGATGAAATCCTTTTTTAAATTGGAACTGCCCCAGATAAATCCAGGTGCTGCCGCCGATCTGCTGATTGACCCGAAATTCAGTTTTGCCACCGCAGTGATAGATCGAGTAATGGGCATCAGGCACATTTTCAGCCGAATGATGATAGGAAACATAAACGCCATACATCCCTGTTTCAGGAATATCTGGAGTCCATTCTGCTTGCGCTGAATTGATCGAATCGGATAGGCAGAACCGATGGCTTCCCTGCAAAAATGGATTGAAATTGGCTGGATAGGGCGGCTTACCAATTGCAAATCCTGGCTCGTTGCCAGTCTGCCAATTTTTATTTCCGCCTTCACGATACTCACCTTCAAGCGTAGGAGAATCATTGTCCACAATGACCATTTCGGTCTGCAAATCCCGCTCTCGAGGCAGAAACACATTAGCCCCCGCATTTTCCAGCATCGGCACTAAATATGGAATCACAAACGACATCGGCAGCAGATCTTCTACGGTATTGAAGAGCCTTGGCCGCATCCATTCCCAGCGATCTTTCGCTCGGGAAAAATAAAAGCCATGGCTGTGCCATAAAGCGATGTTGCGATTGAACAAGCCGTTGGTCGGCTGCCAGCTTTGTTTGTCAAGACATTGCTGAATTGGCGGTGCCAATCGGATTTTCTCACTGGGCATTCGAGAGTAATCAAATTTTGAATTATCAGCTCGGAAAAAATTGGGGATCAAATTTTCAATTGGCTGATTGAGCGAATAAAGGGTGAGATCGAATTTTTTGAATTTCCTGCCCAGGTATTTTTTAAACAATGAATAAATCGGCTCGATATTATCGGGACGAAAGGGTTGATAGGAAAAATGTTTCGACAAGTAGATATTCAATTGGGATCGATTCAAATCCAATGTGGCAGAATCAATTTTGGAATTGACGGGAATCGGTCCCTGATAGTTGCGTGATTTATTTTCTTTGATGCACTTGTTTGCCCGTTTGATCGCTTCCAGCGCCAACTTTTTTTCTCGTTTGATTTCATATTCAGCAGGCTGGCGATAGATTTGAGCGCAATTGGAGATGAACAGAGTAAAGAAAAATAGTAACAGAAGTGCCTTTCGTTTTTGACCCACTTTAATTCCTCTTTTGATTTTAACTTGCTTTAAACCTGCAGGAGATTAGCATACCTCTCGCAGGTTTAAAGATAGCAAATTTTTCAAAAGATACAAGGATTATTTTTGTAG
>JALOPY010000355.1 GCA_025453735.1 bacterium
CTGATGCGACGATATGACGCGGCTCGCTATTGCCATCCTGTCCGCCATATTCACCAGCGTCTCCTGGCTTTTTCTGTCCCCAAAATGGATTGATATATTCAGCATTCTCCCATGATTCATTGCAATACACATCAACAATGATTATCTGTTCCCCATCTTCACAATCAACAAAAATCGGCTGTTCGAATGATAGTCTATCCTGATAAACAGAATCGACATTGCCTTGTTGTAAATCAGTTACTAAATTGAGCAAGGGGGGAACGCTGGTTCGCGCCATGACAACCTTGTTATCGACTTCAATTTTTAAGAAATATTCGGTTTTCGGTTTTGCGATTAAGCTGTCGTTAAAGTAAAATCCTGGCTTTTTCGCATCATCCAAAACATAAATTTTACCCGTGCTGACTTCGCTGATGGTCACATTGGCATTTTTGATTGTCGCTTGTTCCAGATCGTACGCAGCATCAATCGGCTGAGTATAGCTGATCATCATCGCCCGCTCAGCCGTCATCGGTTTATTTCCCCAGAGAAAGCCGAATACGGCAATCTCCTTTTCATAATCCGGCGCATTCGGATTTTTGCTGCATGTCAAAAAAGCGAACAATAGCAAAGCAACAAAAATAAATCTATTTGAAACATTCATCGCGAGCTCCTCATTTTAGAACAGAAACGAAATTCCAACAGTCGGGATTCTGGGAATCATATAAAAATCCTCCCGCCTGGCAGGATTGGTCTCAAAATTATAATTGCGGAACCAGACATTTTTAAAATTATAGACATTGATAATTTGAAAATAAATCTCAGCATTCACCCCAAAAATCCTGGTATCATGGAATAATCCAATATCGAAGCGACGATACGGAGGCAGCCGATACGAATTTTTCTTTGTATCCAGGGTCAGATCATACGTGGTTCCATTGGGATTCAGCGCGGCATAGCGCGCCGCAGCTTCGGTGTAGGGCTGACCGGTTCCAAATTTCGCGGCAAAATTGAGTCTCCATTTTTTGCTGATCTGCAAATCCTCGATTGCAGTGATGGTGTGGCGTCGGTCATGCGTGGGATAATATTCCTCATCGAAATTATAGCCATTGACCCGCTGCTTTACCCAGTTGAGCGAATAGCCAAGCCAGCCCTTCAATCCCCAAATATTATTCCGGAGGTAAATATCAGCGCCATACGCATAGCCGGTGCCGCTGAGAAAATTATCCGCCGCGGTCAAGTTGCCAAAATCCACATCGGTTCCCTGGGATTCGGCAGCCCGAAAACGATATTCAGAGACATTGTAATAACGTTTATAATACGCTTCGATGTTAATGGAAAAGGTTTTTAGATTATCGAAATTATATCCCAGAATATAATGATCTGCCTGACCCGGCTGGAACGTCTCATCCACCGGAAACCACATGTCCGCAAAACTCAAGCCCTCCTGATAAACCAGATTGAGAAATTGTGCAAACCGACCATAGCTGAGCGTCAGATTGACTTTGTCAGAAAAGATATGTTTGTATGATAATCGAGGAGTGATGCGGGAATAATTGCCATCTGTATAATGGTCGAATCGGACGCCCGCCTGAATGATGTCAAAAACACCAAGTTTAAAATTATCCTGCAGAAACAGAACAAAATAATTTCCCGAAAATGAATTCATGTAATCCAGATCCACAACTTTGTAGTTCAAACCGAATTTGAGCTGCTTTGCTTCAAAACCAAAATCCATAGAATGGCGAATGGAAGGTGTGTAGGTCAACCATCCTTTTGCAGCCAGATCAGTGATCTCATTGGAAATTCCGAATGATATATCATCAAACTTGACTTCAGTGTCGCTATCGAAGCGGCTGCCAGCGAAAACGAAATGGGAGAAAAACTTGCTGGAGAACAGGTGCATCCATTGGGCGCTGAAGGTTTTGTTGCCCCAGTCCAGGTTAATATCTGTTTCATTCTGCGATAAATCGAGCTTATCATTCCCGGCATAAAAACTCAAGCTGGCTTGATTTTTTTTATCAATATCAAAATTGATCTTCGCGTGTCCGTCATAAAAATAATAGGGCAAATCAAAATCGACAATTTTCGCGGCAAGATCGAGATAGGTGCGTCGGCCCGAAATCATCCACGAGCCATATTTCCAGGGACCTTCGAGCGTGGCATTGGAGCTGAGCAGACTCAAGCGAGCGACGCCTTGAAATTCCTCCCGATTTCCCTCTTTATTGATCACATTCAAAACCGAAGAGAGCCTGCCCCCATAACTGGCAGGGAATCCTCCTTTCAGCAGTTCGACAGATTTGATCGCATCGGTATTGAAGCTGCTGAAAAATCCGAACATGTGATTGGGATTGTAAACATCGATATGATCCAGCAGGATCAGGTTCTGATCCGGGCTGCCTCCTCTCACGTAAAGCCCGGCTGAAAAATCCGACAGCGTGGCAACGCCCGGCAGCATCTGAATTGCACGAAACAGATCGGGTTCGGCAATCTGCGGGATGCTGCGCAATTGCGGGATTTGCACCGTAATCTGGCCCGGCTTGATCTCCAATTCCCGGCGCTCCCGATCAGCGGTCACGACTGCCTCCTCCATCAGGATCGCTTCCATTTCCAGATAAACATCGAGCTCGATGTCATCATCTTTGCCAACATATTTTTCAATGCTGAGTGTCGTATATCCGATATATCGAAAATGAAGCTCGTACGTGCCAGGTTGCAGTGACGATAGCACATAATAGCCCTTCATATTCGTCGTCGTGCCGGTATTGGTGCCTTTGATCCACACATTCGCCATGATGATCGGTTCTCTGGTATCTTTCTCGCGCACGAATCCGTGGATCGTGCCAGCGATGGCGCTGCTGCTGATTGAAAGCAAAATCAAAAAACACAGGGTGAAAATTTTATATTTCATGCGGACTCCTTGACTTTCATGCTTTGAGCCTTTCATTCAATTATACCTGCAAACATGCCTGTTAGCTTGATTTAGAATTATTTTTTGCAACAGTTTATCAAACTGAAGTAAAGCCGTTGAAACGGCTGGGGTCACTATTACTTTTAAAAAAACACCACAAATAATTGTGGTGTTTCTTTAAAATTATGAATTTTTGAAACCGTTTTAACGGTTTTCCACGCTAACTTCGTTTGACTAATCTTTTACCATTTTTTGTTACATAAACCACTTCTTCCGCTGGTAAACTGCATCTCCAAATTTTTTCATAAATTCCATCTCTTCCTCAGAAAGCGGACCCTTCTTGATTTCAGCTAAATTTTCTTCAAAGTGCCTGAGTTTACTGGGCGCGGCCATGCATACATGAACATGCGGATTGGAAAGCACAAACCGATACGTCATTCCGGCTGTTGGGATTGCTGCATCATTGGGATAGCCTTTGGGGCGATGCATCAAATAACGCCAACGAGTGGCGGTGAAGCTGATAATACCTGGATTATGCTTTTCAAGATATGGAAATATATCCTGCTCCGCACCCCGATGCGCGGCGTTGTAGCGAATCATCATCACATCCAATGCGCCTTCCTCAGCCAGCTTGCCCGCAAACTTCCGATCATGCGTGGACATGCCGACTGCCCGGATTTTCCCTTCTTCTTTGAAGCGATACAATTCCTCTCGTGCCGCTTCCGGAAAGTGCTTCGATTTTGTCACCCCGAGAAACAAAAAGACATCGATATAATCGGTCTTCAATTGACGTAATCGTTTTTCCAACGTGCGGCGAAGATTCGGGTGACCGATCAGCAAATTATACGCTCCTGTCGCCACGACGAATTTTTCCCGATCCGTTTTAAGCACATCTCGCATAACCGACAGCATCTGCTTGTCAATTCCGAAACAGAAAAAATAGTTCAGCCCTTCGTCGATCGCCCGATGAATGGTCTTCTTCCCGGGCCAATAGCTTGCCGAAAGTCCTAACCGGTGGACTTTCAATCCAGTGTTTCCGAGTGTCGCCTGCAAAAAGTTTTCCATAATACCTCTTGTTTTTTTATAGAACGCGGAAATCCTTGATTTGCACCTCAAAAAAAATCTCACTAATCAAGGGTGTTTAAGCAAATTTGTGCATGATACATCATTTCAATAAATTAGATAGTGAAAAAAAATCGGTTTCGAGAGGTGTTTTTTGAACTCACCCCCGGCCCCCTCTCTTAAAAAAAGAGGGGGAGTAACTTTTTGAAATTGTTCGTTGTTAACCACTTTGCTCCCCCTTCTCTTGCCAAGAGAAGGGGGCCGGGGGGATGAGTTCTATAGAATATTTA
>JALOPY010000356.1 GCA_025453735.1 bacterium
GCACCTGGATCGAAAGCTTTATGAATATGAAGCCCTGCCCGGAATGCAATGGCTCTCGACTGAAGAAAGAATCTCTGGCGGTGAAGATTACCGATAAAAGCATTTATGAGGTTACAAACTTATCGATAAAAAATATTCAGCGCTTTTTCAATACTCTCGATTTGAATGAACGCGAGCAAACCATCTCTCACCAGATTCTCAAAGAGATACACGCGCGATTGAAATTTCTGATCAATGTCGGGCTTGATTACCTGACATTAGATCGGACCGCCGGGAGCCTCTCCGGCGGCGAAGCGCAGCGCATTCGGTTAGCCACCCAGATCGGCTCGCAATTGATGGGCGTGCTCTATATTCTCGACGAGCCTATGGGCGTGCTCTATATTCTCGACGAGCCTTCGATTGGTCTGCACCAGCGAGACAATCAGAAATTGATCAATACCTTGCTGGAATTGAGAAATTTGGGAAATACCGTGATCGTGGTGGAACATGACCGGGAGACCATCGAACACGCGGATTTTATTGTTGATTTAGGTCCTCGCGCTGGCGTCGAAGGCGGATATATTGTTGCGACTGGAACGCCTGAGGAAATCGCTCAAGTTGAGAATTCGATTACCGGGCAGTATTTATCGTGCAAGAAGTTCATTCCCATTCCGAAGGAACGGAGAAATGGGAATACACTCTGGCTCGAGTTGAAAGCAGCATCGGGAAATAACCTCAAGTCGGTCGATGTTCGCTTTCCGCTGGGATTATTTATTTGCATTACCGGCGTATCTGGCTCTGGAAAAAGCACCCTCATCAATGAAACGCTATTTCCGATTTTGCAGCGCGAGATTTTCCACAGCAAAGCATCTCCGCTAAAGTATAAAAAAATTTTAGGACTTGAAAATATCGACAAGGTAATCGATATCGATCAATCGCCAATTGGCAGGACACCGCGATCCAATCCGGCAACCTATACTGGTCTGTTTACTCATATCAGGGATCTGTTCACCCAGCTTCCGGAGGCGAAAATCCGAGGCTACCAGCCCGGTCGCTTCAGCTTCAATGTCAAGGGCGGACGTTGCGAGGCGTGCCAGGGCGATGGAATCATCAAAATTGAAATGCACTTTTTGCCGGATATTTATGTGACGTGCGAGGTGTGCAAAGGAAAACGCTACAATCGCGAAACGCTGGAAATTAAATATCGCGGCAAGTCGATTGCCGAAGTATTGGATATGACAGTGTCACAAGCCCTCCAATTTTTCGATAAGATTCCCAGGATCAACCGGAAGCTTAAAACACTGGACGATGTTGGTCTCGGATATATCAAGCTTGGGCAGCAGGCGACTACGCTTTCGGGCGGTGAGGCGCAACGAGTGAAATTAGCCACCGAGCTGTCACGAATGAGCACCGGCAGAACGATCTATATTCTTGATGAGCCAACGACCGGTCTTCATTTTGAAGACATCAACATGCTGTTGAACGTGCTGAATCGCCTGGTTGAAAAGGGAAATACCGTAATTGTAATTGAGCATAATCTCGATGTCATCAAAACAGCAGATTATATTATTGATCTCGGACCCGAAGGCGGCGACGATGGTGGAAAAGTTATTGCCACCGGCACACCAGAACAAATCGCCAATGTCACCAGTTCATACACCGGTCAATTTCTCAAAGAGGCGTTAAAACTAAAAGACTGCTAATAATACAATAAGTTAAAATAATTTTTAAAATTATCTATTGACTTTAAAGAAAATTATTAGTATTATTTGTTCGTATTGACGGCAGAAAAATCCCCCTGGCTATTTATCTTTCAGGTCAATTACGCGGCTTGCTTGTTTAGGATGTAAATGACAGTGCAATTATTGGAGAATTTTTTTTACTCTCTTTAATCAATAAAGGAAGCCGTTTGTGAATCAAAGCGTGACCCAAGAGCAACTCATTATTCCCGCTAATTTTCAATATCTCCCGGCTGTGAGAAATTTTATTGCGCGCATTGCTGCAAAATATCGATTTACAAAAAGCGAGCTAAACGCTCTCACCATTTCGGTCGATGAAGCAATCACCAATATTATTAAGCATGGCTATGGTAATATTTTGTCTGGCTCAATTACCATGAATGTCAATGTAAAAAACGACCGACTGGTTGTCGAGCTTATCGATCAGGGAAAAAGTTTTGATCCCAATCAGGTCGGTGACCCGAACATCCCTCACTATGTTCAAGTCAGAAAAAAAGGCGGATTAGGGATTTTTATTATTCGAAAATTTATGGATGATATTCAATACTTCACAGCCGATCATGAAAATACATTGCGATTGATCAAGCTAAGAAATAATGTTTCACTTTATTCCCCCATCGTTCCCATTAATTCATTATTCAAAAGATTGAAAGAAAAATTTCAATTCCTGACAAGAAAAGCTACCAGTATCAGCTTAAAAGAAACTGGCACATTTTTGTAATAAAGGACGTGAATTAAATAACTATCGCATTTACGAATGTTCCTTGCTCATAGAAAGTCAAGGTTGCTTTATCAAATCAGTAGCTTAATTAATTCACAGTCCTAAACTCACTTTTTTCCCAAATCAATTTCTAATTTCATCTACCTGGGAAGCTGATTTGATGTTGAATCATGCCCAATCCAGATGAAAACGTTCCCACGTTAGTCAAGCTCTTAGTGCAATGGAGTCTCCAATTTCGAAGACCACTTCCTGATAATTTTATATTTTCTTCAACTATTTGTTTGAAGAACTATGAAATATATTTCAGCAATTGAAAAAATTTGCATGTAAAATTATACGACTGTTTATTTTTTTTTTATAACAGAAAGAGAGTTGTATTTGAGTTTGTCAATGATGTGAAGTTGTAGCTTTGAAGTTGATATAATGCAAACGGTCATAAATTGAACTTTTTTTTATTGTCATTGCGAGGCGGTTTTTGCCGAAGCTGAAAGTGCGACTTTGGCGTGCAAACCTTTTCGTGCTTATCATCAGGGGATTGCACGCCGGATGCGCAGCTACGACTTCGCTTCACTCCGTTTCGCTCGCAATGACCTAAAAGTTTAATTTATGCCCGTCCAAAGTATAGTTAATTCTAAAATCAGAAACCATTTATTTTTAAAACTCCGGCGATGGAGAACAGGCGTTATGAAGAGAATCTCGATAATGTTATTCGTATTATGTTTATTGTTCAGCATGAATAGAAATTTGGCTTTTGCACAGCACTTGCAGAAAGCCAAAATGACAGACTTCAAAACTATATCTTCTTCACCAATCATCGATAAGACCAACCAGGTGCCAAAATTGTCATCAACTTTAGATATGTTGTATCGGCTTTATTCGCAAAATGCAAATTATCGAGATTTCTCAGACCAGGTTCAGCTCCAATTATTGGATGATATGGTCGTTGTAACAATTCTCCCATTGCCTGGTCAGGCAATCGACAGTATCGACCGATCCAAATTGGAATATTTTGGCGCAAAAATTCAAGCCTCAGCAAAACACTCGATGCGAGCTGCAATCCCAATCAGTCAATTGGAAAAAATAGCTACCACGGTTGCTGGTATTGGAAGCATTCAACGCGTTATTCAACCCATATCGGATGCAATCATTAGTGAAGGCGTGGCGCTGATGAACGCGGATGAGTGGCAAGCCCAGGATTATCAGGGCGCTGGCGTGAAAGCTGCTGTCATTGATGGTGGATTCTATAAGCTAACCGAAGCGAAAAACAATGGTGATATTCCCCAGACATATTACAGCCATGATTATTCAGGGAGCGGCATGGAAGCTTCGAGCGATGGCGAACATGGAACTGCTGTCGCAGAAGCTGTTTATGACATTGCTCCTCAAGCAAATTACTATCTTTATAAAATCGATGATGTCACCCATTTAGAAAATGCCAAGGATGATTGTATCGCGCAAGGTGTGCAGGTGATCAATCATTCCATGAGCTGGTTCAATCTATCATATTATGATGGGACTGGTCCTGTCTCTGATATTGCAAACGATGCTGTAGCCAATGGCATCACCTGGGTTAACGCGGCTGGCAATCGCGCTGAAGAACATTATCGCAGCATTTTCACGGCGACTGCTGAAGGGTATCATGATTTTACTGGCAGCGGCGGCAAGCTCAATGCTCTTGGTCCCGAGCCAGGTTCAGTGTGGCTCTTTCCTGCAGGCACGCTGGTTCGGGGTTATATGAACTGGGATGGCTATCCTGTCACCGACCAGGATTACGATTTATACCTTTACAAGTGGAACAAATCCACTTCCCAGTGGGACCAGGTGGCAAGCTCCACCAATCGACAAACCGGTTCTACCGAACCAACTGAATCAGTCGTCTATTTAAATCGTGAAAAAGACGCCAGGTATGCTTTTGGTGTCTATAAATTTTCAGCCACGACAAATGTCGATTTCAGGCTGATCGGAATTTATGGATTGAGCTATCACACACCAGCCAGCAGCGTGCTCGATCCGGCGTGTGCTGAAGATGTCATCACCGTTGCGGCAATCAGCATGAATTTTTATGAAGCAGGACCTCAGGAATATTTCAGCAGC
>JALOPY010000357.1 GCA_025453735.1 bacterium
TATTTTAACTGGAAAAAGCGCACCAAATTTGACCCGATTTGGAGTAAGCCCAGAGGGTAATGTTGCAACAATTTTGCCAAAGTTAATTTGCTGTAATGAGAATCTGGAAGATAAGTGCAAATGACGCTATTTTAATTAATTAAACAAATATAATTTTGAGATTTGATTCTTGAGAGATGGTCGAATTCTGACCAATTGCTACGTTGGTTTTCGACCATTATCAGTTTTTCTTCTGCTAGCGCGTGTATCTTCTCATTCGTGATTCTGATTTACTCGTTGATGATCTCGGCATTTTCGATTGTCCCATTTACCTTCCCGCCGTTTGATAAATACACTAATACACTCTAACCTTTTTATCCTCATCTCGCACAATAATATTTCCCTCAACGACAGAACTATCGGATATTTTTATTTTGAGCGATCGAAGAAGATTTGACCTGCCTTTGGTATCTTTGATGATGATGTCGCCTTGAACGACAGTCTCGTTTGCCAGGGAAATATTTCCATTGTACGTCACCACATCTCGTTTGACAATGGTATTTTCCAGATCAATCGATCCATTGATGGAAGCGACCTTTCCCCTGACTTTGACGCCCTGGTCGCAACTCACCGAGCCATTTATCGATTCGATATCACCTTCGACAGATACGTTCCGTCCGACTCGAATTCTGCCATTCACGGTCTGGAGCTCGCCCACTTTGGAATCGCTATCAACTTCAATCCTGCCGTTTATCGTTCGGCACGTCCCCTTCACTGCGCAATCGGCGCCGATAATCACATTTCCGTTTACGCTGTTCAGACTATGACGAACTGTTTTGCCGTCTCGTACATGAATCGACCGATTGATGCTCGAATCACATCCAAATAGAAAGAATACAAAAAGAATTACGCTTAAAAGCAATTTGAATAATCTCATCTCTCCTATCTCCTGATTTAACATACCTGATCATTACCTAACCTGGACAAACCAGATGTTAAAATAAAATGTGCGGAGTATTGGATTATTGGATTGTTGGAGCATCGCATTGAATTTCATTAATCCAGTACTCCAATACTCCGCTACTCCTACTCTTCTATGGAACAAATTTCCCTGTCCATCAAGCAATTAAATCTTCATTAAAAGCTAAAAATACCCAATCGCACTATACCCAACCCAGTGTCGGATCGTATTTGGCGCGGTAGTTCCGATGCCAATGTCGAGCGGAAGTTTTCCAAGATTGTAGCTGGTGTCGTAGCGCAAGAGATAGCCATCGAGCGGCGGATGATTCAATTTTTCCATGAGAATTCTGACTGTGTTCAAACCGAATGGAATGGAAAACCTGCCGCACCAGCGAATTTTATATGCTTTCAGATCGTTTTCTCCCCAGACCCGCTGGCAGAAGCTCTGCAATTTTTCAGAGGTCAATTCGCCGGTCAAATGATCACGGATCAAGCTGCTGTCCTGCTGGGTGGCTTTCAGATAACCCGCTGCATCAGCGCCAAATGGCGCCAGGTTTCTGCCGCCCCAGTCCTCATCGCCGTAGTGGTCGCCATCGTTGGAACAGATCAAAGCAATATCTTCGCCCAGCTTCCATTTGTTTTGCTGAATAATTTTTGCCAGCGCTTCAGATAAATCCTGAGATAGTTTTTCAATCCGGTTCCAATTCATGTATGGCACCAGAATCGATACAATTTCTGCATCCCGATGGTAATGCTGAATAAACGGAATGATGCCTTCGACGGAATGTTCTTCGGATTGCCAATCGTCATTCACGATAAAATCTTCTGCTGGCAATAATTCAATAATTTGATCGCGCAACGCCGAAACTTTCACCGGACCATACGGTCCCTGCCAAGAATCAAAGCTATCGAAAATCAATGAATCCTGCGCTCCCCAGGCGGCAGCTTTATGTGCAACGCCAAAAATAATGTAGTGTTTCGCTTTCATGTTTTGAAATAAGTGCACATAAACTCTGCCAGCCAGCAGATGATCATCGTGGGGACAGATGCCTGCGAGCCAATTTTTGTTTTTGAATCGTTCTTGATTTTTTTCAAGTGCTCCCGATTCTAATTTTTCAGAAAGCGCGATGACAGCCTGGATTTGTTCTTTGTTGAAAGAAAATCCGATAGTATCTTTTAAGGTTCGATTCTTTGGATTGGTTAGGTTAGATTGTTTTGCGAGATCATTTTTTCGACAGAAAGAAATTAGCAAAAGCGGTATCAGTCCGATACTGATAAGCTTCAACCACCGATAAATCATAATGGCACTCCTACGAATGGATCAATTAGCAAAGCGAATTTTAAGAGCTGCTGCTATTTTTTCAAATCCGTTTATTGGCTAGATAGCATATTTTTGGTAAATCTGATGCAATAATTCCCGATTACGATAAGTGAAAGCCCAGCCAAAAACAAGGCGATCAGCAATAATTTAACCGGCTCTGACGTAGCAGCAGAAATGGGTCGCAGGAATTCAATTGTATTATTGATGTTTTTTTGAATCAGAACAAAATAAATTATAGAAATTACCATAACAATAAATCCGAAAATGATTTCCAAAATTCCGATCGCTTTGTAGTTTGTGTTCTTCTCTGGGGATGGTTTATTTCTGATTCTTCTGATGAAAAAATATGAAACAAACATCGTTAGGACGATCAGCAAGAAAATTATTATGTTGCTAATCAATTCAAATTTGAACATGATATTCTCCTTTATTTGAACAACGACAGCGCCGTCTCCACATCCGATACATCCATAATCAGCGTCAGGTCTGTTTCACCCGGATGGGCTGCGACATAGGCATACGTAATATTGATTCCCACATGCCCGATTCGTTCGGTGATATACGCCAGTTCTTTGGTTTTGTTTTCGACTTTTGTGCGGATCACATCCCGGATTTCTGTGGCGTAATTGTTGGCTTTCAGGATTTTTTGGGTCTTTTCAATATTTTTGACAATCAGTTTGGCGCTGTCCACAAAGACCGCCATGGTGTCGATCTGGATATTTTCTTTGGCTAAGATGTTCAACATTTCTCCTAATGCTTTGGGACGATTTTCAAGAATAACAAAAAGCTCTTTGATTTTTTCCATAGCAAGTCTCCTTTAAAATGAGATGTTTGTGGCTGTTTAGGCTGCGATCTATCGATTGCAGGAATACATGAGCAATAATGAAGTGATGCTTTTTCAGCAGCGGGAATTTTTAAAATCAATGAAGAAATAAAAGTTGAAGAATTGCGACGGCAAAACGTGCGTACCGAGAATTCAGAATTCTTTTTATCAGACAAATTGTGCACCAAATCTTCTGACTTATAATCGCTTATCTACAAGTTTGCTCCAATGAAAACCTTTTCATTGAAATGCACCTAAAATATAGATAGAACAAAGATGAATGTCAAGTGATTTTTTTGTATATAAATTAAAAACCCTTCGTAAGCTTTAGAATCTTAGGAAGGGTTCTGATAAAATTAAGCAGAACAAAGATATTTTTCAATTCCCTTTATCCACAAACACACTGTCCACAACTGTCTTCTCCAGATAAATCAGCTTCATCACGGGAATTTGCTCGGGCACTTTATTGATGGGAGGCGCCGCATATTTCATGAGCCTGGGATTGTAGCCCCACATTTCGAGCGCGGTGACATTCTCGTCCTGTTCCAGATGGATTTTAATCGGAATGCCTTTGTAATTGCGCCGCAATCCCTGCAACAGCGCCGAAAAAATGCCACCCTGAGCGCGGACCGAATCCGGAGCATTCTCGAACAGCTCAGGCGAATCATTGGAGTTAGCAGTGAACTTGATATTGCCGCCAAAGCTCCATGAGTTCATAAATTTTTGGGCTTTAGTGCTGGGCGTCAGCAGATAAAATTTTCCGCCGGGATAGGTTTGGGCAATATCTTTTTCACCGAAGCCATCGCCGGACAGATCATAAATCACCATCTTTTTGACATCTTTTTCCGGGATCATAAAATCTTCGACAAAAAAATCGATCAGTTTTTTATTGAAAACTGTCGTCGTCTGGACGATTGCCTGATCCACGACAACATTCTTTTGCTGCGAAACGCCATTCGTGTTCATAACAAATAGAATAACAGTCCAAACCATGATAGTACAAAATCTAATTCTTTTTTGCATCTGTCAGCTCCTGTTTTTGTTTCCATTTTTCAAAAAATATTCTGGCTTCATCATATAAACCCGCGCTTTTGTGTGCCCGTACCATGAGCGATAACAGCTCGGTCGATTCTTGTGGCGAAAGCATATCATTTTTAGCTAAAGCCAATTTGCCATATTTGATCGCCTGTTCCGGATCATTCCACAAGAGTGTCACCAATTCCATATAGGCTTTGGGAACCTGATCCCATTCAAAGGATGAAGCTTTATTGAAATAGGCTAATGCCAGCTTCTTCTCCTGTTTGTCCCTCGCTTCCACACCGAGACGGTACAACATCGCGCCATAGCTATTGAGAAACGGCTGCAATTCTTCTTTTCTCGTTTTGAAATCGCCATCAG
>JALOPY010000358.1 GCA_025453735.1 bacterium
GAAGAACAACCCAGCTCGGACAGGGTTATTTCTTCAGCGATTGTTACCAGGTACCTGGAGTATTCCATACTGGAATTTCTTTTGGCGGCAACCGACGCATCGTCACACGCCATTTCTCGATATTGATTGATTCTCGAATTTAGAATCCAGACGAGCGGATGAAAAAAATAAACGGCTTGAGCCACCAGTTGGATGAGTTGAAATAGTCCGTCCTTTCTTTTGATATGTGCGATTTCATGGTGTAAAATCATTTTACGACATTCAGCGGGCCAGCTATCCCAGCGGGCGGGCACAAAAATTTTATTGGAAAAAAATCCGATCGTCAGTGGCATACTGATTTTTTCGCTCTGATAAACTTTGCCAGAAAAATTATTTAATTCTTCTGACTGGATCGGTTCAGCATTTTTCAATCGGAGTTTCAATCGAACCGTCGCGAGCACAGGAATAATTAATGAAATCGAAAGCGTGACTAACCAGAGGAAGAATAACAAGCCAATCAAGCTCACGCTCACTGTCGGTTCAATTGTTTCGGCTGAAGCAACAACTATCGGCTTTCCAACCTGGATATCGATTGTTCCCCCTGGAATTGAAAGCCATTTTGATACCAATGATGCTGGCATGAACGGCGGCAGCAATAATTTGAAAATGCCGATCATGGCAATGGCGTATCTGGTTCTGGCGTTAGCATTTCTAAGCCAGTATAAAATTAAAAAGATGATTCCCAGGAATAACGTGTTCTGCAAAACCGCCAGACCGAAAAATTCAGCCCAGGCTTGCCCATATTGATTTAGCAATTCAATCATGACTCATTGCCTTTCAATTCAGCTTCTTTCGCATCGAGCAGGATTTTGATCTTCTCAATTTCTTCTAATGTGATATCATCAGATTTAATCAGGTGATTGGCAAAGGCAGGAATCGAGCCCTGGAACATCCGGGAGACCAGGCTCGATAATTCGGAATTAACCATCTGGTCTCTCGATTTTGTCGGTTTATAAAAATTGACCAGCCCTTGCTTCTTTCGCTTCAGCAGTCCTTTTTTCTCCAGAATATTCATCACGGTTTGAATGGTGGTATAGGCTTTTTGACCCTCCGGGAACGCGTGCTCCAGAACGTCTCGCACCGAGGGCGCTCCGCCCAGCTTCCAGATCGCTTCCATGATTTCCCATTCCACCGGCGTCAATTTATCTGTGATTGGCATTTATGCTCCTAATTGTTTCATATTAGTTTTAATCTCATAGTAAATATACTAAATGTTTAGTAGATTGTCAAGTACTTTTTTTGTTTTGGTGATTTTTTTTTGTTTCTGTACGATGAATGATTGTGAAAGTTACTTTTTTGGGTTAGTCGAGTAGGTTGAGTGAGTTGAGTTAGTTGAGTGGGATTCAGTTCGATTTTAGATCATGCCAGAGGCGGAGGCAAAAAGCGCATTTACGAATGCAGATTTTGGAATTATTTTTTGCTCTCAAATTTGATTGAAAATCAAACTAACTTATGCCTTCGGTTTTGATTTCCCGGTTGCGTTTTCTTTTCATTCTAAAATCAAAAATCAGAAATCGTAAATCAAAATGCTGCTTCAGAATAATAATTTTTCGATGGGCACTTCAGCTATATCTTCGAAAATCATATCCGCTTCCTGCAACTGCGTTTCATCTTTGATCGTCGTTTTCAAAGCGACACAATACATCCCGGCCAGCTTGGCGGCACGAATCCCCAGCGGTGCATTTTCAATTACCAGGCATTCGTTCGGCTGAACGCTCAATTTTTGGGCAGCGGTTAGGTAAGGCTCAGGATGGGGTTTGGTGTTTGCCACGTCATTGCCCGTGATAATCGCATCGAAATTTGTTAAGAATTCCTTGCCGGTAACTGGCTCGATATTTTGCCGGATTGCGCCTGTCACCAATGCGATTCTGATGGCATTTTTTTTCAACAGTTCGATCAGCTTGCGACTGGCAGGATAGACCATAGCCTGGGTGATCTGATTGTAGATCGCGCGTTTGCGCTGCACCATTTCTTGCAACATTTTTTCATCCAGCGCCAATCCTTTCTGCACCGCCAGTTGCCTGCCAATATCTTCTGCCAATTGACCTTCGAGCATACACACATCTTCAGGCAAAATTATTGCGCCATGATCGGTAAAAACCTGTTGCCAGGCTTGAACATGATAGGTGAGGGTATTGGCGATCACCCCATCAAAATCAAACAACACTGCTTTTATTGTCAATTATTTTTCCTTCTATCAGACATCGTTTTGTTGACTGCGAATTTCGCTAATTGAAAGAATTGCGCTAATTTTCAATCGGCCTGGCTGAATTCATAAATCTAACATCGTAAATGTGCGAGAGGCACAGCTCCACCAGGGCGGATGATCTAAAATCAGCCTTTAATGGGTTCAAAATTCATGAAATCCGCATGATGCACAATCACGGCTTCGGGACAGCGATAGCCGCCGTCCCCCTCTTTGGCATGAACGGCAATGGCATGGATGACTTTTTCGGGCAGATCGTGTTTCAGCGCCAGTCCCGCGCCGCTGAATGGATGACGGAGCAATTTGCCAGTATCGCTTTTCTTGATGCCTTCGGGAGTATTTTTGTACTCCAGAATTTTTCCGACGTCATGCAGCAAGCCGCCTGAAATCAAAATATCATCATCGATTTCATAGGTGTTGTTATTGAATTCTCTCAGCTTTTTGGCAGCTTCGATCGCGACCTGGGTGACGCCTCTGGTATGATCGATAATATTGACGGGACAATTGGGGATCAGCAGCGTAAAAGGAATCCGTTCCAGATCAGACACCTTCCAGCCGCCTCGTTCGATGGCTTCCTGCCAGACCGCGATGGTTTTGTCACGAAGTTCTGAATTTTTTATTAGATTAAATTCTGGGAAAATTTTAAGCAGGTCTTGTTTCATGTAATTTGATCCTATTTTACAATTTTTCTATCAAAATAGTTATTTCAAAAATTCGCCAACGGATAGAAACAACCCAACGGATGAAAAATATTATTAAATCCGTTTGGTTCATTCATCCGTTGGGAATTTAAAGATTTTGATTTTGAAGCTTTAAGATTATTTTCGGGTACTTTTTTCCATCATAATTTTATACTGCCTTCGGGCAAATGTAAAAACATCATTCCGCTTTCCAATAATCTGAACATCTTTGCCATTACTCTTCATCAAATTTTGAAGCGATTGGGCAGGCTGTTCAGGATCGAATTCTCCTTCGATGGTAAATCCAAAGCTGCCAATGCCTTTTTCTTCACCTTTAAACGGCAGAGGGTCTGATCCCGCGATAACGGGAAATCCTTTCTTTCTGGCTTGTTTGATCAGCTTCGGCTCGGGCCAGAGTGTGTTGCGCAAGGTTGTTTCGCCAATGAAAATTTCGTTGATCGATTTTTTTTGAATTTGCTGGGCAATCACTTTGCCGCGACCGAAAAACCATTTTCCCGGCGCCCAATTAAGTGTTGGGATTCCGCCTGAATCGATTACTGCTTGAATCACCTCATCGATCGATTTTTGACGATCAGGAATATTTAGATTCGAGACTAACGATAAAACTTCCAGCCCTTCTTTAGTCACTAATTGCCGTCCGGCAAACATGTATAAAATCGGCTTTTTATTTTTTTCAACAACAATCGTTAAACCATCGTTTCCTTTTTTAAATTTTACTCCATCATTTTCATATTGATTTGGTGACTGATAGATTTGGTTAAAAAAATTAGCATCCGATCGCTCGACCAGCAGCCAAACAGGAGTGACTTTTGAATTAATTTTTTTTGACTGATCCGTCAAATTTCTTACACCACTTTCAACTGCATTCTTCAAATCATACACCGGATACAAATGAACATGTCCATCAATTGCTAATGTTGTCTTTCCCATGATGTCTTCTCCTTAATGCTTCACATTTTTCCACATACGTATCTATTCAATTAAATTTTGTTGAACGATTGACCACGAATAACTGATCACTGATTACTGATTACTGACTACCGACAAACCTATCGAATCAAAGCAATCATATCCCGAACCGCTTTTTCAATGCCAATCAACACCGCTTTCGAGATAATTGAATGACCGATATTCAATTCTTCGATCTGCTTAATTTTGGCGATGTCCACGACGTTTTGATAATTCAAACCATGTCCCGCGCTCACGCCAAGCCCCATTTTCGATGCTGCCATCGCCATGGAACGAATGCGTTCCAATTCTTCGACCACTTGATTCAAGTCCTG
>JALOPY010000359.1 GCA_025453735.1 bacterium
AATATAGACTAATTTCATTTGCTCAAATACAAGTTCATCTAATAATTTCTCTAAACTGTTTTTAAATTGATTAACATAATCTTCAAATTTTATCGATTTTATTGCTTTTGGTCTTAATAACCTAAAAGACTTTTCTGGAAAAAGAAAGCTACCATAATATAAGCCATCAGGTAAAACGCCATCGATTCTATCAGCAGGATTATCTCTTGAAATTATTGCCTTATATGATGCGTAAAAACTTATGATCCAACTAATACAAAACACAAAAATTAGCGGTACCGCCCAAAAAAGGATGTACCAAGACTTATTTTGAGCGACAATCATAATAGTTGAAATAATTGTTGATAACTTTGTAAGTGGAATGATTAGGATAACAAAAAATGCAAATATTTTTGCATCAATTGCCCGAATTGTATTTTGAATATCCTGGATTGAAGATAGAAGAAATTGAAAAGTTAAATTGTTATTATCATTCATAATTTTATGTCCTTTAAATTCAACAAACCTAACGATTGATTATTCAAATTGTTATAGTATCTGCACCCAATTTAAAAAATTATTTCATAACGTCAATAAAAATCGTCGTTTTTGAAGACTATGTTTTGTATGTTCCCCGCAGTTACGCGAACTGCTTTTTTTTACAATTTGAATGTTATACAGGAAAATAGCGTTGGAGCATGATGGAAAAAGTCCCTATTTAACTTGGCCTGCATCCAAACAAAATTAAAAGTCCGGATGATAGTGATCGTGATGATTTATGAAAATGCAAATCATCCGCTTTTCCGCTAATATAACAAAATATTTTTAATTGTCAAGATATATTTTGGAAATTAAACACGCCGGAGTCAGTTCCAGGTGGGCAGAGCTTGCTGAGGTATTATTTTTTTTTCTCATTCGTTGGCTTCTTCTATCCGTTGGGGAAATGTCTTTTCAAACCTGTTCTTTCAATATTCTAAAAATCAATCAATTTTTCCAACTCATTGAAATTAAACGACGTCTCCTGCGCCCGCCCCATCCATCGAGCGCAGCAATTGGCATCCAACGGAATTCCAATCGCAGGGATTCCCAGACTGTGGCAGAGCCGCATCCCACGAGCCAGTTCCGGGATGCAGGCAATGCCAAGCACTCCCAGACTCGGATGCTGATTTTTCAGCTCCTTAAAAAGTTTTCGTTGATCCATGGTTGCAGAAATATAGGGTTCGATGCCATATTGTTTCAACAGCTTGCTTCCCAGATTTATGTGACAATCTTTGGTGCATTTTTGGCAGATGTGCTCAATATCGCCAGCTTCTGAAAGGCATCGGGAACGAAAATCACTCAGGCAGTGCGGAAACAGCGCCATCTTAAAATCTGCCTTGAAAAAACTCTCCCGATTGATTCGATTGACCAGCTCGATTTCGATCATGTAAAGATGATACTGATACTCTTTCGTTCGTAGTGTGGCATCAAAGCGCTGCAATAAAGACAGTCCTTTCACGTGCGCTTTGATCCCACCGAGGTATGGGGATAATAATTGCTTTAAATTTTCGCTTATCACTGCTCTAATATCAGCAATCTTTTGTTGACGATTTTTTACTTTAATCTTCTTGTCCGCCAGCCGTATTACTTCTAAAAGATATTCTGCCGTATAACGAAATTTTTCAAGATGGAAATCAGTCAGCTTCCTGACGATTTCAAAATAGCCATTTGAAGTCGCATCGTCACCAAAAAGAGAATATGTTTTTCCGGCGATGTTTTTCATGAACTTCTTTCAGGTTAGCGATCCCTTCTCAAAATTTTAAAAGCGATATTCCGCCCTTGCTGTTGGATGATCGCCAGATTGATCCAGGCCAGGGCGAATTGCTCCAGTAGATTGACTTTATCGTTGCCGCCGAAATCATAGCATTCAGCAAATCCCAGGTTTTTGGCAAGCTGACAGGCGACTTCTTTTCCTTTGACGCTATCCCCAGCGACGAACATGTCGATTCCCATCCCATGGTAAATCGGATTCGCCATATTTTCAAAACCAGTGGAATTGAAACATTTGACGACATGTTTTGAATTCGTCAACGCCAGCAATGCTTCCACACCGTTCTGATAGGGATCGGGTTTGGCAACGACGGAGTTTGTGGCATCGATGATGATTTTATCATTCACATCGCCCAGATTTTTAGCAATGGCTGGAACAGCCGCAGGAGGCGTCGCAACGATCACGACTTCAGCCGCAGCAACTGCATCGCTCACCAGATGCGCCGAAATGTTTTTATGCTGATGGGCTAATTTTTTCACCTTTTCATCATCAAGATTTCTTGCGCCAAGAAAAATGTGATGTCCCACATTTGCCAGACCTCGGGCTAATGCAGTTCCGACATTTCCTGTTCCTATAATTGCAATTTTCATTGTCTAATTTCCTTCACCAAATTTTCGTATTTCAATCCTTGCGAAGGTTTAAAACCTTCGCAAGGATGGTCGCTAATTTAAATTAACTGTGCTGATACACATGCGCAAAGACATGAGCAAATTCTTCCAGCGAAGTCGGCGTCGTATTCGCTGGTGTTCGTTTCGTATCGCTCAGCACCTTGCCTTCGTTCATGCTTTTCACGAATTCGTTCATGGCATCGGCAACGTTCTCGGTCACGCCCCAACCCTGCATCATGCCGAATTTCGCATCTTGATAGCTGGCTTCCATGTATTTTAGATCTGGCTTGCTAATGGCTTTGCCAAAGACCTGGGCGATCTCATTATAAGTTACATCTCGCGGACCCAGAATGTAATGCACATTGCCAGTGCCTTTGAAATCGAGACTGAGCAATTTTTTTGCTGCCACCTCGGCAATATCTTTGGTGGCTACAATCGGGAATTTCAGATCGGCTTTGACAGGCGATCCCATAAAGCCCATCATTTTGATCATGCCAACCTGACCGAGCGTGTTCTCCATAAAATAAGTCGGTCGAAGATGCAGCACATTCAAATCTTTAATTTTGTTCAATCGCTGTTCAAAATCGCCCAGTCCCTGAACCACGCCAGCCTTTTCAGGTAAGTGTGCGCCAACGCTGCTTAACGTGACCGCATATTTGACGCCACTTTTCTCAATGGCTTTGGCAATGCTTTCAACAATCTGATTTTGATAGCCGCGATAATTATCCGTTTTAAAATTCGGCGGAATCATCGCATAAACGACAGTGGCGCCTTCGAATGCTTTAGTTAAAAAATTGGCATCGGAAATCTCACCGACGGCCGGTTCCGCGCCTTTATCCACCAATTCTTTGACTTTGCTTTTATCCCGACTGATCGCCCGAACTTTCTTGCCCGCGTTGAGCAAGGCAAGGGCTATCGGTTTCCCTGTATTTCCAGTAGAA
This sequence comes from bacterium, assembly GCA_025453735.1. GTDB lineage: Bacteria > Zhuqueibacterota > Zhuqueibacteria > Thermofontimicrobiales > Thermofontimicrobiaceae > JALOPY01. The sequence continues at coordinate 3,339 of JALOPY010000359.1, forward strand.
CCCATTATGACGTACATCGTTTTATCCTTTCGGTTGATTGTTCTTTTTAGCTATTCAATTTTTAAAATTATCAAAAGATTCCTGAATGATTACCCGATTAACTCAATTGCCCAATCACCACGGCAAACCAATCGCGGTCGTCAAAAATTCCATGAATGGTTTTGCTGTCTGGCAGATTTCAGCATAGCGATCAATGAAGTCTGCCGAGCATGCTTGTTGTTCATTAAATTGAGTGAAGATATAAAGGTCTTTATGTTTCAAAGCATCAATTAGAGGATGATCGGGATCGTAGCCCTTCGGCGCTTTTTTGAGCTGATCACCCTCCAATTTGAAAATGGCAGCAAATTTTTCATCAGCGAAAATTTTTTGCCAGCGAGTCGGATGCGCCACAATGGCATCTCTGATCTTCCCCAGCGTCTCCGTATCGGGTTGCCAGACGCCAATGGCAGTGAAGACATTCTCTGGCTCGAAATGCAGATAAAATCCTGGGGCATGAACATCTTTGCCGCTCTCATGTCGAAACTGAATTCCTGCATGAGTTTTATATGGAGTCTTATCAGGAGAAAAGCGAATGTCCCGATAAATCCGAAAGAGCGAGCCACCAACCTTGCGAGGATCAGCTTCATAATGCGGACTGACCTTTGCCAGATAGGGAGCAAAGTCAGCAATGAATTTTAGCAGCGGTTCTCGCACTACAGATTCATAGCGCTGCTTATTTTCTTCAAACCAGGCTTTATCGTTGTATTGCTTCAGCTCTCTTAAAAAGTTAAAAAGCGATGGAGTGATGTAAGGTGAAGTAATTGGGTCATCGTTCATGGTAATTCATCTCACTATGTTTCTTTGTTATTCACAACAATTCCAAAAACCAAAATTCAAATAGCACCTAAAA
>JALOPY010000360.1 GCA_025453735.1 bacterium
TGGTGACTGCTGACTGCCTACTGCTGACTGAGAACTGAAAACTGCCGAATGATAAAGTGAGTTCTGTTTTCTAATCCTGAGTGAATAGAAACCATAAAAATTAACCTATGAAATTTATCCACTGCTCCGACACCCATCTCGGCTATTCGGACTACTACAAGATTGATTCCAAAACCGGGATCAATCATCGGGAACAGGATTTTTATGCTGCCTGGAATTTTCTCATCGACGAAATCCTCAGACAGAAACCTGATTTCGTGATTCATGCCGGAGATCTGTTCCATACCACGCGACCGACCAACCGGGCGATTGCAGTCGCGCTGGAAGGAATTCAAAAAGTGAGTGACGCAGGAATTCCGTTCGTAATGATTTCTGGCAATCATTCGACTCCGAAAATTCGCGCCACTGGATCTATCTTTGAATCGATTGCCCTGTTCCCGAATGTCTATGCCGCGTTTCAAAGCAAATACCAAAAATTTCAGATCGGCGAGTGCGCAGTTCATTGCATTCCACATTGCTCCCTTACTGAAGATTTGCAGCGCGCTTTCGAAGCAATTAAACCGGTTAAAAAAGCCAAATACCAAATTTTAGTGACTCATGGGTCCTGGGCAGGACAAAAATCTTTTTCAATGGGCGAGTTCAACGAGCAAAAGCTCCCTGACCCGGAGCTGATTTCCGAATTCAAGCTAGATTATATTGCACTGGGACATTATCATAAACACATCGAGATCAGGCCAAATATTATTTATTCTGGATCGACAGAACGGACAAGCTTCAATGAAGCGGGAAACTTAACCGGCTATGTGCTGGTTGATTTGCACGAAGAAAAAATTGTTCATTGTGAAATTCCCTCTCGTCCCATGTTTAAATTAGAGCCGATTGATTGTTACAATCTCAATGCCGCTCAGATTTATGATGAATTGAGCAGAAGATCGACGGGCGAGCTGAAAGATGCGTTAGTCAGCCTGACGTTGACAAACATTCAACACCAGACGCTGGTCAGGCTGGATAGCCGCGAGATCGACAAAATTTTCGACCAGGTGTTCTATCTCAATAAATCAATTTCACAACTGGTTAGTGAACGCGATAGCGGGAGCACCAAGACAGAATTGGGAACTGTGCCGATCGAGTTTGAAAAATATATTGAAAATATAACAGAAAAAGAGATCGATAAGGAGCGGCTAAAAGCGTTAGGATTAGAGTACCTGATGAAAGATCTGTAAGCTTTATTATACTCACGAAGGTTTAGAATTTCATGCTGAAAGATTGATTCTAAACGAGTATAGCTGGCTTGCCAGGAAATCCTCAAAATAAGTCCACAGAATTATACATTTTGTTGCATTTGTCCCAAAAATTTCTATATTATTACCCGTAATGTGAAATCAATGTCATTACGATAAGGAATTATTTACCGATTCCATCGCTCAGAGCGATGGAATCGGTGGCTTGACTTAAATGACATTGAATGCCATAAAACAATCAAAGGATTTCAGCGCGGCATGATGGAATCAGCCAACTCACTCTTACTTCAGGTAAAAAATTTAAAAAAATATTTTCCCGTTCGAAGCGGATTATTGTCCAGAATTACGGGCTATGTTTATGCTGTGGATGATATTAGCTTCAAGTTGAAAAAGGGAGAAACCCTTGGATTGGTTGGGGAATCGGGTTGCGGCAAGTCAACGACGGCGCGGGTGATTTTGCGGTTGCTTGAGCCAACGGCTGGAACCGCAGTGTTTGATGGCAAAAATATTTTTGAATTACCGCCAAAAGATCTGCTGCAATTGCGAAGAGAAATGCAAATCATTTTCCAGGATCCTTATTCATCATTGAATCCGCGTATGACTGTTGCAGGAATTGTTGGCGAAGCTTTATCCTATCATAAAATTGCCAAAGGATCAGAAAAAACAGACCGGATCGTTTCGCTCCTGGAGCGCGTTGGGCTAAGGACTGAACATCTGAAACGTTATCCACATGAGTTCAGCGGCGGTCAGCGCCAGCGAATCGGCATCGCCAGGGCTCTGGCATTGAAACCGAAATTAATTATTGGCGACGAGCCAGTCTCGGCACTGGACGTTTCCGTTCAAGCACAGGTGCTCAATCTATTAATGGAATTGCAGCACGAGTTTGAGCTTTCGTATTTAATCATCGCCCATGATCTTCGGGTTGTAGAGCACATCTCCGACCGTGTGGCGGTGATGTACCTCGGAAAAATCGTGGAGATGGCGTCTGCCGCGGAGCTTTACCGTGAGCCGTTGCATCCCTACACCGAGGCGCTGCTGTCCGCGATACCATCACCAGTTCCGGGGCAGAAAAAACAGCGGATACTTCTCCCGGGAGATATTCCATCGCCAATGGCACCACCACCGGGCTGCCGTTTTCATACGCGATGTATCCACCGAATGGACATCTGTGATAAGAAAGAACCAGATTATCAAGAAATAAAACCCGGTCATTGGGTTGCATGTCATTTTAGGACCTGAGATAAAATAACTTACCCAATTTACTGTGAGATTGTCGTTGCTTGCAATTACTGTAAATTTTGAAATAGTCAATTTATTTAGGGACATGAATTAAATAACTTTCCCATTTACAAATGATCCTGGCTTATAGAAAGGCAAGATTGCTATATTAAATGAGTCACTTAATTATACTCGTTTAGGATTAATCTTTTAGCATAAAAAATCATAGATATACTGATTCCATCGCTTGGAGCGATGGAATCAGTATGAAATTCAAACCTTAATGAGTATAGTTCACTGTCCTTAATCTCAAGTCCTTAAGATCAGAATGAAAATGAATTCTACCGAATCAAAAAAAAGAATTTCAAAACTCGAGCGTCTGCTGCGGATTATCGAAGGCAAAAAAACAGCTTTGATTGTGGGGCACAATAATCCGGACCCGGACTCAATTGCCAGCGCAATGGCGTTCCAATATTTCTTATCAGAAATCGGCGGCATAAAATCGGATATTGTTTTCGGCGGTATTATTGGACGAGCTGAAAACAGGGCATTATTGAGCTACTTGAATTTGGATTTATATTATCTGGATGAAGTTGATCCCTGTAACTATGAAATAATTGCCTTAGTGGATACTCATGGCGGGATGGGAAATAATCCGATAAAATCTGTTTATCCTGTTACTATTGACCCGCTTTCATCAACACAAAGGCTCTGTTCAGTGATATTCGAGAAAGCTTTGGAGCCACAGCAACAATTTTGACCCATTATATTCTCAGTGCCGGGCTGAAGATCAGCACCAAACTCGCGACGGCGCTTTTCTATGCGATTAAGGCAGAAACTCAAGACCTGGGGCGAGAAGCCAAAACCGACGATCGAAAAGCATATTTGACATTGTACCAATTGATCGACTTTCGAGCATTGGCAAAAATACAACGGGCAATTTTGACTCCGCAATATTTCCAGGATATGGGGCGTGCGATCAGACGGACTACGGTCTTCGATGAGCTGCTAATCTCAACTCCGGGAAAAGTGGACAACCCGGATATGGTTGCAGAATTGGCTGATACTTTTTTGAGACTGCAGGATATCCAGTGGGTGATCGTTATGGGTTTCTTTGGAAAGAATATGTTCATTTCTGTTCGGACCAATGACCCGGATAACGATGCAGGCGAGTTAGTCAAGCATGCAGTATCTAAAATGGGCACTGCCGGCGGTCACGATATGTTTGCAGGCGGAAAAATTCCCTGTGAAAATAATTCCAAAAAACAATGGCAATTGAAAGAAAAAATTAAAAAGCGATTTTTGGTCGAGCTCGGTTTTGATCGTCGCCGAAAAGGCAAGAAGCTGATTGGCATGCGCCCCTCCGAGCTAAAGAGTCAATAATAATTTGCAGCTACTCAGGTTGCCAGGTTCATTGTTCAGGGTTCACGGTTCAGGGTTCACGGTTGCAACCAGTTTGGTTTTTATCTTTTTGATATTGATGAATCATCAAAGAGTACTTTGCTATTTTTTGAACAGAGCTTAATTTTTATTCATCTTAAACCTTGAACCGGAAACTTTTCAACCCTGAACCTGAGTAATTGCTAATAATTTTAATAAGAGAATCCAATGACACCCAATGAAGTAGCAATTTTATCTGCAACAGAAGCAGGAAAAATTTTAAGAGATCAAATTGGAAAAATCCAATCCGAACATGTCGTGAACAAGCGCCCATTCGATTATGTCACAGCTATCGATAAACAATGTGAAGCGCTTATTATTCAGAATATAAAAAAATATTTTCCAACTCACGAAATTCTGGCAGAAGAATCGGGCAATTCTGAACATCGAGATAGCTATTGCTGGATTATCGATCCATTGGATGGAACGACGAATTTCATTCACGGCGTTCCTCATTGTTCCGTATCGATTGCACTGGCAAAGGATAATGACATCATTCTCGGCGTCATTTATGACCCGTTCAGGGACGAGCTATTTTATGCCGAACAAGGCAAAGGGGCATTTTGCAATTCCAAATCCATTCACGTATCATCCCAGAAAAATGAAAACTATTGTTTGGTCGCCACTGGATTTCCCTTTAAAGATAAAGAGTTGTTAAACCAGTATTGGACTGCCCTATCAGAAATTTTCTTAAAAATCAGTGGCATCCGACGCACCGGATCAGCCTCGCTGGACCTGGCTTATGTCGCTTGTGGCAGGTTCGATGGCTTCTGGGAGCTACGGTTAAGCCCCTGGGATATTGCCGCAGGCTCGATAATCATTTCGGAAGCTGGCGGCAAGATTACAGATTTTGAAGAAAAAAGCAATCATATCTGGAATGGCAATGTCATTGCAACCAACGCTCTGATACACGATTTCATTCTGCGTATCGTTCAAAAAACATTTCCCACCAATCCATAATCCAATCGAATTTCAAGAAATATTATTTGGATTTTTAAAGTATTTTACTTATATTGCTCCGTCTTATTAATTTAATTATGATGATGAATAAAATTTCTATCTTAAGGAGAAAACTGGCATGAGAAGTTTTTTTGTTTTTTTAATTCTAATCGCAATGACAATCTCGGGATGTGGGAAAAAAGATGACGTCATTAAGCTTGAAAAAGAATCAACAGCATATCAACTGGCGAAAGACCTTTCTAATAAATTATCTTTTCTCGACCCTGATAGCAATAATATCCTGATCTCAACCAAAAAATTTGATGTTTCCGTTGGCGAAGTCCTCCAATCGATTTATAACACGTCAGGAAGCCGTTCCAATCAGTTGAAAAGTTTCGATCCCAATCGTTTGAAAGGCATAATTCTGCAAAACGCCGAGCGAATGGCGGAACAAAAGTTGGTGCTGAATGATGCCAAAGCAGCAAAATTTTCGCTATCGGAAGCTTTGTTTGATAGTATTTTGCAGCAGCAATATGCTCAGGCTGGCGGCGAGCAGCAGTTTTTAGAAATGCTTAAGATGAGCGAGGTCAGCATCGAAAACGTAAAAACCGAAATCCACAAAAATGTTCTCCTCAATGAATTCCTGGATGAGAAGATCGGCAATCAGATTCAGGTCTCTGATGAAGATGTGCAAAAAGCATATAATGATTATGCCAGCAACGAAATTGCCACCGTCCGCCATATTTTATTATTGACCCAGGGCAAAAGCGAAACTGAAAAAAAGGTGATTCGAAAAAAGATAGAAGACATCTTGAAACAGGCAAAAAATGGGGCAGACTTCGCTGAACTGGCGCAAACATATTCGGAGGATCCTGGCTCAAAGGATAAGGGTGGCTTGTACGAAAACTTTGCCCGAGGCGTCATGGTCAAGCCGTTTGAAGATGCGGCGTTTTCTGTGCCAATCGGCGAACTGAGTGATGTCATTGAGACAGTTTATGGTTTTCACATCCTCAAAGTGGTTGATCGAAATAACTTTCAATCATTAGAGGTGAAACGACCAGAGTTGGAAGCGAAACTCAAAGAGAGCAAGAAGCCGGAGTTGTACAGAACTTACATTACGAACTTAAAAGCGCAGGCAGAATATAAAGTGATCGCGCATTGATTTGTTAATTATTTCGCTGAAGAATTTTTATATTCAAAGTGATTTGAATGACGGAGTGATGGATTTATAACATTCGATATTCCATCACTCCATCATTCGCATATCCTTTTCAAACAACTCTTTTTAAGCGTTATCTATTTTTTTCTAACCAAATCAGTTAAAGCTCAACATGCTCTGTCCGTTTGATAATCTCATCCTGTAATGCTCTTCCCAGGTCAACAAAATAATCGCTGTACCCAGCCACACGCACGATCAGGTCTCGATATTTATCAGGATGCTGCTGCGCGTCCCGCAGCATTTTTGCAGACACAACATTAAATTGAATATGATGTCCATCCAATCGAAAATAGGTTCGAACGAGATCAGAAAATTTTTGCAGTCCGTCATTGCCTTCGAGCACTTTCGGCGTAAATTTCATATTCAATAATGTGCCGCCTGTTTTCACATGATCCATTTTTGACACTGACTTGATTACTGCGGTCGGACCTTTTCGGTCGGCGCCCTGGACCGGTGACACTCCCTCAGAAAGCGGCTCGCCACTTTTTCTGCCGTCCGGAGTCGCCTGAATGACTGAGCCAAAATAGACATGAACCGTGGTCGGCAGCAAATTGATCCGATATTCTCCACCCTTTGTATTTTTTCGTCCATTCACAATATTATAATACGAGTTGAAAATCGACTGCATAATTGCATCGGCGTAATCATCATCATTGCCGTACTTTGGCGTGCCATTTAATAACATCTTTCGTTCCTGTTCAAACCCTTCAAGATTTTGTTTCAGAACATCGAGAAGCTTTGACATGGTAAATTTCTTGGTATCAAAAACATGATATTTTATCGCAGTTAAAGCATCCGTCAATGTACCAAGACCAACGCCCTGGATGTACGTCGTGTTATATCGAGCGCCGCCATCATGATAGTCTTTGCCGGTTTTGATGCAATCATCGATCAGCAGCGAAAGAAATGGCACAGGCATATAGTGCGCGTAAATCCGCTCGATAATATTATTGCCTTTGATTTTGATATCGATAAAATGGTGAAGCTGTTTCTCAAAAGCAGCATACAATTCTTCAAATGTCTCAAACAATACAGGATCACCGGTTTTCAGACCAATTGCTTTTCCAGTCCTGGGATCGATGCCATTATTCAGCGTCACCTCCAGCACTTTTGTCAGGTTGAAATATCCGGTCAGGTTGTAATTCTCTTTCCCAAACGCGCCCGTTTCAACGCAGCCGCTGGTTCCGCCATTTCGGGCATCTTCGATCGACTTGCCCTGCCGAATCAGCTCCTGAATCACCGCATCCGTGTTAAAAATCGATGGCTGACCAAACCCCTGTCGCACAACTGATAGCGCTTTCTTTAAAAA
>JALOPY010000361.1 GCA_025453735.1 bacterium
TCATAAACCGTCAGGGCAAAATAAACCGGGAAATCCGGATAATTTTCTGAAAGGTATTTGCATACCTCCTGAGCAAAGGTCGAAATCGAAAATTTTTTTGACTTATCCGATCCGATGGTCACTGCTTTTTGCATCAGCTCGCTTCGATTTATTTTGATCCCTTTCTTGCTCAGGATTCGTTCCAAATAGGTTTCTGTCCCGCTCATGGAAATGTTAATGACAGACACATCAGTCCGAACGCCCTTTGCTTCTTGCAGCATGCGACATGGGTAAGTGTCATTATCGCCGTTGGTGAAAATGATCCCATTTTCTTCAACTGACATGAAAACATTGTAATTGTAATTGACGAGCCAGGGAGCGATATCTTTTGTCGCATAAAGCGCTTTGTAATATTTTGAAAGTTTTTCCTCGTCGCCGGTAATCTCATAGTAGCTGATCAATTCATAAAGTGGATCAGGACGATTGGGTGCAATCTCGTGTGCTTTTTGGATGAATTTGATCTTATCATCGATATTAGTGTTATTGAAGCCGTTGAGGTAATAATATTCATAGCTGTCTGGCACCTGCTTTCCCAGATCATCGACAATTTTTTGCAGCCTTTCTTTCTTCTCTTTCGAATTGATCGTGTTATTAAAATCTTCATAGCGGACCGCATTGTAATAATTATGCCAGGCTTCGGCATTTTTCGGATTTTTATCGATCTCTTTTTTCCAGAGCTTCGCCTGCTCACGATACCATACATCCGGCTTGGTTTCGTAAACGATGCGCAGCACTTTTTGTGGTTTGGTCTCCTGCGCATGAATGGTTGCATCAACGGTGATAAACAGAAACATAAAGCTTAGAATTAAACTGATTTTTTTCATGTTGAATATCCTCCAGTTTATTTGAGTCAACAAATTTTGATTCGGTTGTTTACTAAATAATACACTTAAAAATGATAAAGGTTGAAAAGAAATTTTATCCAGGAGTGGTGAAAAAATTATTCAAAATCTCAAGAAGCATTATCTTCTTTTACAATTCAATAATTTTAAATTTTGTGCTTGCTAAAGATGTATAATTATTTTATATTATGAAACTAATAATCAGCAATTGTGTAAAATGTTTGAATCGCTCAAAAATTGATTTTTTGTTTGAAAGAACATTTAATGAAACTATTTATCAGGCAAATTTTTTTTTATATACTATTTATTTCCATCATTAGCGAAGCCTGCAAAAATCCTTTCGCCACGCGGGAAGCAGAGCCGCCAACCGAAGGGCGAACATCCTGGCAGTTCCCGACGGATCCCATTATCGTTTTAGAAAATATGAAAGTGGCAATCAAAGAAAAGAATGTTGAAAATTACATGAAATGCCTGGTCGATTCGATGAATTTGTTTCGTTTTACTCCCGATCAATTCGAGGCTTCGAACAGTATCGGAATTTTTGAGCGATGGAACCTCAATCACGAGCAGTCATATATCAATAAAGCTTTTACTTCAATTCCAGATGATTCGCTGCGATCATTGCGTTTTTCCAGTATTCAGCGCAGTGAATTCCCTGATTCAGCGTTGGTTCGCGCAGATTATGTGTTAGAATTGAATCATATCCTGACATTAGATTTTCCAAAATCGGCAAAAGGACGGGCTGATTTTTGGTTCATTCAGCGCAATGGCTATTGGGTGATCAGCCGATGGATTGATTTTGAAATAAAGTCAGACTCGACAGGGGCTCATCTTCCGTCCTGGAGCACCATAAAAGCCAGCTTTATCAAATAAGATCATAGCTTCGCAAATCGAAGATGCGCCATTTTTTTGGAGTATCGAAGATGCGCCGTTTTTGGGGAGCATTGATTCATGAAGAAATTACCTTACAATGAGCAACAGAGTAAGCGGAGTTTAATGAACGCAAAAAAAATCCTTTCCCAAAAAATTCCGTGAGTCTCTGTTTACTCCGTTGCTCCTTGTAAAGTTTTTTTATAGTATTTTTGATACAAACTTTGAAATTCCGATACAATAAATTACATTGAGAATGACTATGCCACGAAAAAGAAGATCATATAAACCCAGGTCCAAGCCTGCGAAACGACGCACGACCAGGGATACAATTAAACGACATCGCAAGCATTCCGAAAATAAATTTTTGGATGTTTCATCAAAAGCAATTCGATTTATCGTCCTCATCGCCATTTGTGCATTTATCATGTACCGATTATTTATTTATAAAAAAAGTAGTGAGCCTGCCAAAACGCCACAGGACGCAACTCCTTCAGCAGTGGACACTGCTGTTCTGGAACCGGTTGAAAAAAAAGTATCGCTTGACGGCTTATCAAAGGACAAAGCGCTCGATGTGGTCGTCAAACAACTTTTCAAAGAATTCAACCTGGATGACTCCTGGATCAAACGAAAGGGCAACACGATTACCGTCCAGTTGCCTTCGAATTTGCCTGCTGTGACGTTGATCTGGGAAATCATCCAAAAAACTGAGGATCTGGATTTAAAGGTTATTAATTCTGAAGAAGATTTAAAAGCTAATAAATCGTCCATTTCTATTGGAACCAAAAATGAAACATTATTGACGATTCATTTCATAAAAAATGCTGCCCTGGAACGAAAAACCGGCAAAGTTGCCATTATTATTGACGACTTCGGGTATTATGATAACAGTACGACTGCTAAATTTTTAGAGCTTGAATTTCCTGTTACACTTTCGATAATTCCCGGGCAAAAATATTCTGCAAAAATTGCCCAGGATGCCAATCAGTTCAACAAGACCGTTATGGTTCACCTGCCCATGGAAGCGCTCGAAGAGAAAGTCGAGAATGGTGATTATACGATCACAACGACGATGCCCGATTCCGTGATCGCCAGACGAATTCAACAAGCGATCGCCGCTATCCCAGAAGCAGTTGGCGTGAATAATCACATGGGTTCCAAAGCCACTGCTGACAGCCGGGTGATGAATATTGTGATGAAAACGCTTAAGCCAAAAGGCAAATTTTTTGTTGATAGCAGAACCACGGGAAAAAGTGTCGCAAAAGGAATTGCACATGACCACAGTTTAAAATTTGCCTCGAATGATGGATTCCTCGAACGGAATCGACATGAAGAAGAACAATATATTCGGCGAAAGCTGGCTGCTATCGCCAAAATCGCGAAAAGGCGAGGTAGCGCTATTGTCATTGGACACCCATATAAGGAAACACTTGCCGTGCTGACTGAAGAGCTTCCAAAATTGGAGAAACAAGGATTCCAGATCGTGCCGATAACGGATGTGGTTCGGTGAGTGGGTAATGTGGCTATTTGGGCAATTCGACATTAATCGTATTCCGATCATAGATTAACGAAAACGATTATTTTTAAGTTTAAGATTTGGGAATTGGAATTTATTTGGAAATTGGGATTTGTTGCTTGGAATTTTAGTAATTTATTCAATATTTTTTTACCCACTGAAAAATTGGGAGGCTATTATGGTTCGATTAGGTGTGAACGTTGATCACATTGCAACAATACGAGAAGCTCGCCGCGGTCGGGAACCCGATCCGATTGCTGCTGCGGTTCTGGCAGAATTGGCTGGAGCGGATGGCATTGTCTGTCATTTGCGGGAAGATCGACGACATATCAAGGATCGTGATTTGACGCTGTTGCGACAGGTGGTAAAAACTCATCTCAACATGGAGATGGCTGCCACTGAAGAGATGATGAAAAAAGCCATTTCGGTGCTGCCTGATATGGTCACACTGGTTCCAGAACGTCGCCAGGAACTTACCACCGAAGGAGGATTGGATGTGACGACCAATTTCGATCACCTCGAAGAAGTGACATCGACGTTGCGCGCAAATAATATTGTCGTCAGTTTTTTTATTGATCCTGATATATCACAGATCAAAGCTGTGGCGAAACTGGGCGCTGATTATGTCGAGCTTCACACGGGGAATTACGCCAATGCCCAGGACTTGAATCAAGTGGTCGAAGAATTGGAACGCATTCGTTCCATGGCGATGGCAGCATCGAAAATGGGGCTTGGCGTGAGCGCAGGACATGGTTTGAATTATCAAAACGTCGTGGACATCGCCAAAATTAAGCAGATCGAAGAATTGAACATCGGTCATTCAATTATCTCGAAAGCGGTGCTGATTGGCATTGAAAAAGCTGTTCGGGATATGATTGCTTTGATTCGATAGCTTTGTCGGTAGTCAGTAATCAGTAATCAGTAATCAGGGACCAGTGGTCAATCGTTCA
>JALOPY010000362.1 GCA_025453735.1 bacterium
AAGAAAGCCTCTGGTTTTATAATATCCCTTAAAACTCGGCTTATTCTATATGGAAATTTATGAACCCATTGATCAACTTCAGTCAGATAAAAAAGCCCGTTATTCCGGTTATAACCAAGCTTATTGAAAAGCTGTTCTAATCTGTTCATAAAAATACAGATTCCCTCCTTAAAGATCTAAACATCAAGGTAAAAAAAAATTATATTTTGACTTTAAACAATGAAAGGCTCTTACATTGTTTTTATCTTCACTTGATTAAATAACTACAGTTTTGCATATTACTATCTTTTGTTTATCAAATATAAAATGAGAGACAAAATTACTCTCAATAAAATACACGTTACAATTGGAAAATGAAAACCAAAATTTTTCTTTTCAACATGAATATCGCCGGGCAGCTTGCCGAAAAATGGGATTCCTTTGAAAAAATAAAGAACCAAACCGATAGCGACTAAAATAATTCCGCTTAAAATAATCAATTTTGCCAATGGCTGAAAGTTCGGTTGCATCGTCATACGCCTAGTTGATCACATTGTATTTTTTACAAATCTCAATTACCCGATCAATTGGTATCGCCTGAACCTCATGTCCCTGCCAGCCCTTGACCGTCGTTGCCATAAACAGTGAATTATAGATGGCTTCCTGGGTCGCTTCCACTGCTGCTAAAAATAATGGCGACATCTGATCATTATACAATTCCTCAATGCTTCTGGTTTTATTTTTATCCTGATGCATCACTCGGCATGAGGGATGTGTGGAAAATGCGATCACATAATCGCCGCTGCCATTCGCGCAGAATCCGCCTGTCTTGCCCAAGCCCAGAATTGCCCGTTTCGCTAAACGCTTCAGGTTTAAAACCGAAAGCGGGGCATCTGTCGCAACAACAATCATGCATGATCCATCGCTGCCTTCGATCTCGTTTTTCAAATAATAGCTGCCCAATTCTTTGCCAACCGGAGCGCCATTGATCTCAAGAATTCCCCCGAAATTGGTTTGAACCAGCACTCCAACCGTATAGCCGCCTCGTGATTCAGGAAGCACCCGTGAAGCCGTTCCAATTCCACCTTTAAATCCAAAACAAATCGTGCCGGCTCCAGCGCCAACAGATCCTTCTTGAACTAAACCCGATTTTGCTTGTGCGATCGCTTCAAAAACATCATCCTGCGTGACAACTCGCGCCTGGATATTATTCAAATATCCGTCATTGGTTTCACCTACAACGGGATTGATCGAGCCTATCTGCTCATTTCCTTTTTGACTCAACGTATAGTCGATCAAAGCATTCGCAGCAAGAAAAACATTCAACGTGTTTGTCAGGACAATCGGAGTCTCGATCACTCCCAGCTCTTCAACCTGGGTAGTTCCAACCAGTTTTCCAAATCCATTCGCGACATAGATCGCTGCTGAAACTTTTTCTTGAAAAATATTACCGGAATGGGGCAAAATAGCAGTCACGCCGGTCCGAATAGCATCTCCTCTGTGCAGTGTTTGGTGACCAACGAGAACACCATAAACATCAGTGATTGCATTATTTTTTCCAGGAGTCAATATTCCGACTATAATTCCCAGATCTCGAGTGCGTTTTTTTTCCAACTCATTTCCCATGATCATTGCTGTTGATATAATCATGACGAGGAAAATGCCAAGCTTCGTAATATGAAAAGGTTTCATTCAATTTTTTTATGGAATACAGCTTCAAAATTCGGTTGCTTTGTTCTCTGCAAAAAAGATTTATAAAAAAAGAATTTTTTCTCTTGACTTTGTGAAATATTTTTTGTTAATTATGCCGCCCCTGCAAATCGAGGTGGGTAAATTATAAAGAGCCAACACCTAACAATAGGGAACTTCGCTCTTGAACGTGTATTACATGCCTCATTCCGCTACGGCGGTTTAGTGGACGTAAAAAGCGCTCAGGCTGGTACCCACCGTGTCAAACACGGTTCTTTGTAACCCCATCTTGGCTGCAGGGTTTTTTATTTTATAGCATCGATATTTCAAAATATTTAGGAAAAAAACTTACAAGAAGTAACGGAGCTAATGGAGACTCAAGAAGATTTTTCTTGAGAATTTTTGCGCCCTCTAAAAACTCCGTTTAATTTCCACGTGCCCCGCTTCTCATTGTAATGGAATTACTTCATTGATCAATGCTCCCCAAACTTGCAGTTCCATCAAAGCGCGTAGCTTAAAATTGCTTTGTCAAATCTTCGTTCAATTTGCGATAGCTTCTTCCAGAGTATCGAACATTTCAAATAATGTATCCAAACGCATGCGGGCAAAAATTTCCTGCATCAGCGGCTGCAAATTTGTTAGCTTAATCCTGCCATTTCGCTTTTTGATCGTATCCTGAGCCATGATGAGCACACCCAAGCCCGCGCTATTCATCACGGCAACATGCGATAGATCGATAATGAGCTGGCTCAATTCCCGGTCAAGCAATGATAACATCTCATCCCGGAAAACATCAGTAATCCCCAGGTAAATTCTTTTTTCCAGTACTACTGCGATAGCCTTAGTCCCATCATATTGAACTTTCATTGTTTTAAAATCCATAGGGTATCTCCATTTGAATCATTCATTCTTTAGGACGTGAGATAAAATAACTCCGCCCTTGTCGGATCTCTACTATAATATAGATCCGCCGAAGGAGGATTACCCAATTGATTGTCCGATTGTCGTTGCTTGCAGTTATCGTAAATTCGGAAACGATCAATTTATTTAATCTCACGTCTTTAAGAAAATTTCAACTTTTCTTTTATCTCGCTTTAGTGCGCTCTGTTTGACTAATTTTATCGAACATCAGAAATTTGTGGATCGAACATAAAATAATCACAACTGTAGTCGGCAAAACATGTTTCTTTATCAATTGGCACCTGTAATAAAAATAATCATTGTATTGAGGATCATTCAGATAAAATGGCACCCGGTTTTTACAGTTAGTGCATGTTCGAGCAAGATTGGCTGTTTCGCTCTTGTTCGGTCGATTTTTTTTTACCAGGTGATCAAACAGGAATAAAATCTCAATTCGCTTCCGGATGATCGTTTTTATTTTGATGAAAAAATATACCCGTTACGGATTAATTTTTCAGTATGTCATCTGTCATTGCGAGGAGTGAAGCGACGAACCCGAAGGTGCGACTTCGCTTCGCTCGCAATGACTTTTTTGAACCATGTTAGACAATAAACCTTAACGAGTATAGTTATAAAAAGCAAAAACTATGATGCTCAAATCGATCAATTTAATAAAACGCCATGCGATCCAGGCTGCGATATTGGATCGCTTCGCTGACATATTGCGGTTTTATTTCTGCGCTGTTTTCAAGATCGGCAATCGTGCGAGCCACTTTCAAAATCCTGTCATAAGCCCGGGCTGATAGACCTAATTTCGTAATTGCCATTTTGAGAAGCTCTTCACCCTGTTGGTCAATGCGACAATACTCACGAATATCCTTCGATTCCATTCTGGCATTGCAAAAAATATTCTTGGTTCCTTTGAATCGGCGCAATTGAATTTCACGTGATCGCTCAACCCGCTGTCGGATGGACTCAGAGCTTTCCCCGACTGTAGTACTGGTTAGCTCGCTGTATTTCACCGTCGGGACTTCGATATGAATGTCAATTCGGTCTAACAATGGGCCTGAAATTCGGGATAAGTATTTCTGAATTTGCGGCGGCGTACAGGAGCATTCATGGTTTGGATCCGTGGCATAGCCACAGGGACATGGGTTCATCGCTGCTGCCAGCATAAACTGGGCCGGATAGGTTAGCGACAGCGCGGCGCGGGAAATCGTGACAACGCCATCCTCAAGCGGTTGTCTCATCACTTCCAGAACATTTTTTTTGAACTCGGGCAACTCATCCAGAAATAGAACGCCATGATGCGCCAGGCTGACTTCGCCGGGACGCGGCACCTGACCGCCGCCAATCAACCCTGCATCTGAAATGGTATGATGCGGTGAGCGAAATGGACGGGTGGCAATCATCGGAGTGTGCGATGGCAATAATCCAGCCACGGAGTGAATTTTCGTTGTCTCCAATGCTTCTTCCAGGGTCAGGTCTGGCAAGATCGTTGGAAAGCGTTTTGCCAGCATAGTTTTGCCGGATCCGGGCGGACCGATCATAATGATATTATGCCCACCTGCTGCTGCCACTTCCAATGCCCGCTTGACATGTTCCTGCCCTTTCACATCCTGGAAATCAATG
>JALOPY010000363.1 GCA_025453735.1 bacterium
TCTTCACGGAATCGACCTTGTTCGATCAGCTCTTCCAGGTTGCGATTGGTGGCAGCCACGATTCGCACATCGACCTGAATCGGGTCCGAGCCGCCGACCCGTTCGAACGTTTGTTCCTGCAAAACACGCAGCAGTTTAACCTGCGTGGTCAGCGGAATCTCTCCGATTTCATCAATGAACAACGTGCCATGATTCGCCATTTCAAAGCGACCTTTTCGCTGGCGATCGGCTCCTGTAAAAGCTCCTTTTTCGTGACCGAACAGTTCGCTTTCCAGCAGATTTTCCGCCAGCGACGCACAGTTGACGGCTAAAAACGACCTGTCTTTCCTGGGGCTGGCAAAGTGGATGGCTTTAGCGATCATTTCTTTGCCGGTGCCACTTTCACCGGTGATCAATACAGTAGCTTTGCTCGGAGCAGATCTTCCGGCCAAATTGATCGCCTCTTCCATAACTTCACTGACGGAGATGATCTGCTCAAATTTAAATTTCTCTACCAATTGCTCTCGCAACAGCCGATTTTCCGAGACAAGCTGTTTGTGCTCCAAAGCTTTGTTGATTAAAACTTCCAACTGATCCAGATCGACTGGCTTGGTGAGGTAATCGATGGCACCGGCCCGCATCGCCTCGGTGGCGCTTTCAATGCTGCCGAATGCCGTCATCATTATCACGTCGATTTCAGGATTGATGGCTTTGGCTCGTTTTAAGACCTTGATCCCATCGATATCAGGCATCTTAAAATCGGTGATCACCAGGTCGATCGTTTGTCTCTCAAGAATTTTTAAACCATCCAGTCCAGCATTGGCTTTTTCAATATTAAAGCCTTTCTTTTTCAAAAATCCAGCCAATGCCTGTACCTGGGCAGGTTCATCATCGATGATTAAAATTTTATGTTCGGACATTTTTCTCTTTCTCTCTTTTTTGACCGCAAATCACACCAATTGTAGAGACGATTCATGAATCGTCTTTACAGGGGTGGTCGATTAATTTATGGGCAAATAAATCAAGAACCTGGTCCCCTTCCCTATTTCGCTTTCCACCTCGATCCGCCCATTATGTTGTGAAATAATCTGGTGCACCAGGCTCAATCCCAATCCCGTCCCGGTTGGCTTGGTGGTAAAATACAGATTGAAAATTTTGGACAGTGTTTCCTGGCTCATGCCGACGCCATTATCCGAAATTTCAATGATGGCTTCCCGTTCATCAGCCAGTTTCGATTGAATATGGATTGTCCCTTTTTCCTGGATTGCCTCAATACTATTTTGAATGATATTTAACAAAGCTTGTTTCATCTGGTTGGAATCAATCATCAGATCAGAAATCGGATTTAGCGTCAAAGCGAATTCGATCCCTTTTTCATGAGCCTGAGCAGAAGTCAATTTTACCACCGATTTTACAAGGGATCCGATATTTGTCCGCTTCAAATCCAGCGCTGGTGGTCGGGCGAATTTTAAAAATTGCTGGATAATCTCATTGATCCGCCGCACTTCGGTAACAACCGTTCGGGTTAATTCATGATATTCTTGTTCATCAAATTTCGGTTCGAACTCTTTGCCAAGACGTTGGGAAATCATCCCGATGGCGTTCAATGGATTTCGGATTTCATGCGCCACGCCAGAAGCCAATTGCCCCATGGCAGTTAACTTTTCTTTGCGGCGGATCGTCTCTTCCAAATTTCTTTTCTCCGTCAAGTCTTTGATCACGGCAAATGCCGATTCAATTTCGCCCTTTTCATTTTTTAGCACCGATGTACTGATCGATGTGATCAGACGACGATCATTGAATTGAATGATTTTCTCAATGTCACGATAAGTTTGTCCCTGTTCAATCGCTTCGACCAGCGGCGAGATATCTCCGGTCATGCAAAGCTGACAGGGCTTATTCATCACCTCGTCATAAGATTGACCGAACAGTTGGCTGGCAGCATTGTTAAACAGCGTGACCCGCTTCTCCCGATCGATAGCGATCACCGCATCGGTCATGTGCTCCAGAATATTGCCAGAGTACGTTTGAATGCGACGATATGCCTGGTTGATGATTCTATAATTCTGATTGATCGTCAAAAAGTTTACTGCGATCAAAACCACCAACCCGAGAACCATTGACATGATAATCATCCGGCGCTGCATGCGATCGTTCGCCTGATCCAGGTGATCGGTTTTCAAGCCAATTCGGAACAGTCCCAGTGTTTCATTATTCAAAACAAAGGGCTGCACAAACTCAAAAATTTTTCGGTCGTCCACGTGCGTAATTCGTGAAGAAATAGTTTCCCGGGTATAAGCTGCGGTCAAAAAGGAATCGCTATCGATACTTTTCATCCGAGAAATCCCGGTCGAAGCGAGAATGATCCCATCATAATCCTGCAAAATAATGTATTCCATGCCAGGATAATCGCTGATGTCCTGCATCAATTTTCCCACGCCAATCGATTTTCGGAATTCGAGAATTTCCTGGGCATTGACGCTGACAATAATAGCGCCGCCTTTATTCCGCTTCACCGCCACCGAATAATGTTGCGTGTCCTGCTCAGCTTCCTCTGATATTCCTAAAACTAATTCATCTACTTCTCCTTGCAGAATCGGGCGAAAGCTTTCCTTGTTGAAATTGAATTGGGCTGATGATTCTGTGGAGCTGGAAATGGTTTTATTAGCAGCTTTATTGAGAATATAGATCTGGTAGATTTCATTGTCTTCAGCAATTCTTCGAAGCAGGTTTGGGGATAACAGATGCTCTTGTTCCAGACGATTTACCAATCGAGCGATGGCGAACAGTTTATCTTCCACCAATTTTTCAATTTCCAGGTAGGAATAAATGGCATTGGCGCCGCTGATGGAGATCGCTTCCATCAACGTGGCGGCTTCTTCTGCCATGATATGCTGAATCTCTCGTTTGGTCTGGCGCAGCTCTAACAAAGCGGAAATAAATAATGTCGCAATGAGCAAAAGCGAGATTAGAATAAGATACCCTGGTTGGATGGTCTTCAAGCGATTGAGTTTGTTCATTGAGATGGTTCTTCTTTTAAGTGAAACGGCAGAAGTGAAACGTGAAAAGTCAAATGTGAAACGTAAAAAGAAAAATGTAATATTTGAATAGTCTCACAGTAAACTTCTCACATCTCACGTCTCACCTTTTCCATCCGTGAAAATCCGCGTCACCCGCGTCACCCGCGTCATCCGCGTTCTATAACACGCCTAAAATATAAACTCGAAACCACTGTGTACAAAAAATCCATCAAAATCAAAATAAAGATCGTTTGATTGATTGGCTAAATAATTGGCAGAAGCATAAAAGGAAAGGCTTTTCAGCACCCTATTGAGCTTGAAATTTTTTTGAACAATCAACCCGATCAGTTGTTGTCGATCCCTGCGGTTTTCATTCACTTGAGTTGGGCTAACAGTCGAATCCGTCACAATCGAATACAAATATTTTTTATCCGCCCAATTTGCATAAAGCTTCAAACTACTCTGCCAGGGCAACACCTGGGTTATGGTCACTTCCAGTTCGTCACTGCTATACGCATACGGATCGTCATACAATTCATCATCTTTGCTGTACGAATACTCCAGTCCCGTCAAATAGCGAATATTATTGGACGGTGTCAATTGTTTGATGTATTCGATACTCATCCCCGTCTTCGAAAAAATGGATTGAGCGAATTTTGCGCTGAGGTTCAACTGCTGAGCTTTCAGGGCGGTCATATTGTAGGCAACGACCGATGTATCCGATGCCATCATCCCCTTGCCCCAACCATGGGACTGTCCCCTGCCTTTATCAGAATTTTTAGGGGTTACAATGATCACTTCCCCAGCATTCTGAAGATTCGTGTAAGTTTTTTGCCCCAGGTTTATTTCACCGATGAACGTGGTTCGGCTGGGAAAAAAATGCCTGACTTGAAAAAATCCGTGATGCTCTTGATAGCTCAATTCGGATAGATTTTGAAAATCCCGATGGCGAAACCGATAGCCCAACTGAATCGGCGTTGTCTGCCAAAGATCCCAACGAAGCTGAGCATAGGGCGTCAGGGTCTGGTAATCATAAAAGTCAAAATCAGGCTTAAATTTTCGCAATTGAACAGCGGCTCCAAAATTAAATCGGACATTCTCATTGAAATTGAATGAAGATTCCAGATTTGCCTGATGGGTGTGGGATAATCGATCACTGTAGTAATAAAACAGGTTGAGATCACCAGAATATTC
>JALOPY010000364.1 GCA_025453735.1 bacterium
CGTTCCATCCCGCGTTTTACAATCAGCCGCAACTCATCGGGAGTAAACGGCTTTGGCAGAAAATCATACGCGCCAGCTTTCATCGCCTCGACCGCGGTGCCAATTGTCGCGTAACCCGTGATGACAACAATGCAAATATCCGGCTCAATATCGTGGACTCGTTTGATAACTTCCATCCCACCGATCTTCGGCATTTTCAAATCGACGACGAGCAAATCAGGCTTCTGTTGGTCAATCCGTTCCAGTCCCTGCAATCCATCTTCGAAAGTCTCAACGAGATAGCCTTCTTTCTCCAGGATTTTGAGGCAAGATAATCGCATGACCGGATCATCATCGATGACGATAATCCTTGGTTGCTCTTCCCTAGTTTCTTGCATGGACGATTTCTCTATTTTATTGTATCGGAATTTCAAAGTCTATGAAAAAAAAATACTACGAAAACCTTACAAGGAGCAACAGAGACAACGGAGATTAGCGGAGATTTTTTGGAAGCAATAATTGGCAGTTATAAACTCCGTTTAAACTCCGCTTCCGCTGCTTCTCATTGTAAGGAAATTACATATTAATCAATGCTCCAGCAGTTTTTTCACCAGCTCAAGAAATTTTGGCACATCGACTGGCTTGGTCAAATAATAGTCTGGCATAATCATCTCTACTTCCCCGGCAGCCTTGGGAAACCGGGAGAGCGGGTCCTGCTGAATCGAGGATACCATCAAAATCGGCATGCTTTTATAATCTTCATAATCCTTCTGGAATTTGATAATTTGATTCAATAAGTACCCTTCATCGATGGTCTCCATCATAATATCCAGAACGATCAGATCTGGCTTATCCGATTTAATTTTTTTCAATCCCTGCTTTCCCGATTCAGCCTCAATCACGCGATAATCATGGCTTTCCAGCAGGGTGCGAATCGAAATGCGAAAGTCTTCATCGTCATCGATAATTAAAATTTTCTGTTTTTCTAGCATATTCATCTCCATTTTTTGAATTAAAATATTTTAGTTGATTAACCCGGACAAGCTAAAACCAAAAAGACCCTTGACCGCGAATTACGCGAATTTTACAAATTTCGTTAAAAATTAATTCGAGCAATTAGAAAAATTAGTGTAATTTGCGGTCAAAAAGTTTTTGCCTATTGTTCAAGAATTTAACATTGTTGGAACTAATTAGTGTCTGAACGAAAACACTAAAATTATCGCTCGAAACGATATTTTCAATATTGCTAATTTCAGACCTCATCCCCTACTCCCTTCTCCTGGAAGGAGTAGGGGAAGTTCTTGTCTCCCTCGCCTGTTAGGAGAGGGCCGGGGTGAGGTCAAATCATGCGGTTTTCGTTCAGGAACTAATTACCCAAATCAATCCCCCCACTTCAACGAGACCAGCAATCGCGCCAATTCCCGATCCTGGGCATTCACGCACTTCTTCTCGCACGCAGCCATGGTATCGCGGGTATTGCAATGGTTATTGCACTCATTCGTTCCATATAAATCGTCAATTTTTTCAAACTCCCTGCTTAACAGATGGCGGAGTTTGGGCGTTAGAATCGAAGTTGTGCTGCCGCATGTTTTATGCTCAAAAATAATACAATTGGCATCGGGATGTCCCGGAATGACCTGCAACCATAATACCCTCACGTTGGAATCATAGATAAAATCATCAACAGTTTTCCAAATCTTTTTGCATGCACCGCATTGTTTAAAAATTGCAC
Source organism: bacterium (assembly GCA_025453735.1). Lineage (GTDB taxonomy): Bacteria > Zhuqueibacterota > Zhuqueibacteria > Thermofontimicrobiales > Thermofontimicrobiaceae > JALOPY01. Next base: position 1,712 of record JALOPY010000364.1, read on the forward strand.
CTGGCATCTATCACATTTCAACTTTCTCGCAAGAGTCAATCGCAGTTCATTTTTAGACATTTCATTAATTTTTTAAGGAATTTAAACTAATTAATTCTAATGAAAAAGTCAAGGTATTTTTATTGTGCTGAGTAAAAGATCACTTACAGGTGGAAAATAAACCTGGTTTCTGCCAGAAACCAGGTTTATACACCCGAGACTGAGGTTTTACTATGCCGAATAGTTCGTAAATAAAAATTTTGGTTCTTCAAACAAAAAAGCCAGTATCTTGTCCAAGATACTGGCTTTTTCAATTTTTATTTATGTTCCACTACCAGAGCAGTAGATCTTTATCCCCTATCAATTCCTGCAACCGACGATCAATGATTTCCTTTTTCTTTTGTTTTCGTTCATTAAGTACTGATTTTAGGGTTTCCAACTTTTCGTTGAGAAGTTTCATCTCTTCTTCACGGTCTTTTTCCCTGAGATCGAATAACTCGCTCAGAACGATGGATAAGTCACTCTTGATTTTCGCCTTTTCTTTTTCATCTTTGCTGGCTCGAAACTTTTCGGCAAGCTGACGGGATTGCTGCTCCAGGAATTGCTCTTTTTTCTTTTGTTCAAATCGCTCCGGATCTCGTTCTTTCAATTCTTCCAGCCGTTCGAATTCATGCTGTCGCTGGATTAAAAATTGTTTAAACCTTAAAGGTTGTTCCTTTTTGAAAAACATTAACTCCTTAGCTTGTTCAGGATTCTCCTTTTTGATTCTCTCCAGTATTTCCTGTTCTTGCTCCGGTGTGATGTCTTTTTCGTAAATCAATTGAAGTGTCTGCTCTTGATGCTGCAATTCTTTGTGCTGTTGCTCCCTCTCAAGTCGCAATGTTGCTTCTAATTGTCTGATCTGTTCCAGGTATTGCCGTTCAGCCTCTTCAAATGTCTTTCTTTTGGCAGGTGGTTTTTCTGGCTCTTGTGCATAAATGGAGCCAAACAGTAGTCCAAGCGCCAGGAAAAGCGCTATCAAGGTAGCTAATTTGTTTCGCATTTTTTTCTCCTCATTTTATTTAAAAATATGATTGATTGATATCCCATGACAAAATAATGATGTCCTGTTGAATTTTATTCAATCCCAAATCGTCATCCAATAAAAATTTTATTGATGAGCTATTATTTCCGGCTTTTTGTGGAGCGAGTCTGTCGGCAAAAATTGCATCGATTTGTTGACCCAGGGAAATGATTGAGTCATCGCTTAATATTGTCCATTGAACTATTTCATCGGGATGCAAAGCAGGATTCGGTTTGTCATTCAATATTCCCCAAAAAGACAGGCAAATTAAAATCACTGCAACTGAGGAAACCACAGCAGGAATCCACAAATTTTTGGGCTCAAACCATCGCGAAAATATTTTTTTGAAAGCTATCGAATTAAAAAACATTCTTGATTTCAGCTTCAACGACAAAAGCATCCGCATCGAAGGTGATTCAGATTCGAGCGCTCGATAAACATTCCTGGTTTTGCTGAATTGCGCCACAGCCTCCCGACACTCCGCACAAGCGACGAAATGCACTTCAAATATTTTGCTCTCTTCCTCATTAAGCTCATTGTACAAATACAAAACGCGCTGATTTTCAAAATCATTGCAAGACATGAAAAATTTCTCCATGATATTCTTTGGTTAAAATCTTTCTTAAATTTTGCAGTGCATATCTCATTTGCGCCAGCACTGTGCTCAATGGCCGATTTAATAGCGCTGCGATTTCTTTGAACGTCAGATCGGAATGCTCTCGCAATAAAAAAACCTCTTTTTGTTCGATTGAAAGCTTGTTAATCGAACTGTTTAAAATCTGCTTCAGCTCATGTTGCTCGATAGTTTTATCTGGCATTTGATCAAAATCGGATATGATTTCGAATTCATTATCGCCTTCTGGTTTGCGATCATGAATTGAAAATAATTTTCGATGTCGTTTCTCCCTTCGGAGATAGTCAATGGCTAAATGATGAGCAATTCCAAACAGCCAGTTGCCAAGCTTGCCCTGCTCACGATAATCTTTCAATCCGCTGATCGCCTTCAGAAAAGTATCTTGAAAGATATCCTCAGCAATTTGAGGATCACCGACAAAACGAACCAAATACGTAAACAGTGGCTTCTGATATCGCAGAACGATCCTATCAAATGCGTTCCGATCGCCAACTTGAATACTGCGCAGTAATTTGTCATCCGTCTGTTGAGAAACAGCTTCCTTCACAAGCTCATTTCCTTTTGGCTTCTATTAAAAGGTGTTCAACAAATCAGTAAATATTCTTTAGAACTCATCCCCCCGTCCCCCTTCTCTTAGCAAGAGAAGGGGGAGCAAAGTGGTCAACAACAAACATTTTCAAAAAGTTACTCCCCGTCTCTTTTTAAGAGAAGGGGCCGGGGGGTGAGTTCAAAAAACAACTCACGAAACCGATTTTTTTTCACTATCTAATTTATTGAAATGATGTATCATGCACAAATTTGCATA
>JALOPY010000365.1 GCA_025453735.1 bacterium
ATTAACCAAGCTGTCGCGTTACGCATTCGATATCACAATTTCATTGCAAGTAAAAGCTCACTTACAGGTCGAAAATAAACCTGGTTTATGCCAGAAACCAGGTTTATACACCCGAGAATGAGGTTTTACCATTGCAACTATTTTATCCTTGACATTAAATGCAAAATAGCGTACATTCATTGCAGTTAATAACCGACAGTTGATGACTATAGAAACGCGAACAATCAAATTTTAAAGAAAATTGATCCTTTAGATTTGGCTTTTTAAAATATAGCATTTAGATTATCACCACCATTGCGAATGTATTTCACCAAAACAACTACGCAGAAATTCTTGCTGCTTTCTCAAGCGAGTTTCAGATCATATCAATTACCTGATTTGAATGTAATCCCATACTTTCACACAACCCAGGAGCAATCTGATGCAAAAACGAATCACCTTATTCATCCTTTTCTATTTAATTCCTGCTTTTATTTTCGGCGCCGGGCACAAAGATTTTAACGGCACATGGGAAGTGGTGCCGCAAAAAAGCACCATCATCTCGTTTTACCGATCGCTCGTTATTGATTTTAAAGTAAATGATGATGATGTGATGGTGATCCAGAAATGGGGCACGCGTGCGAGAGATGCTTTTGCGGATACAGTACGCCTGCCCATAGATGGCAGGAGAACCATGCTGCCGCTCCAGCATCAGGTGGCACCGACCAATATCTTTTTAGGGGTCCGAAATCTGCCTGGCGCTCAGCGAGAGATGTCAGCTTCCTTTAATTCTGACGGCACCGTTCTTACCATTCAGGAGCGATTCCCCATCGGCAGTTCTCAGGGCAAAAGCGAAATCAATGCCACGCACACCTACACCCTTTCGGTGTCCGAACAGCTACTCACTTATAAGGTCACGCGTGCATCACGTAAAAAAGACGATGGGCTTTCATACACATTGAAGCGAGCGGGCAGCCGCTACGCCTATTTCATGCGACTCGAAGATGACTGGTCCATCGATGGCAAGCTGCCGCAGCAAGCGTTTCTTATCTCGATGCAGGGACTGGCAAACAGCAATGGTCCCAATATGTACTTTATCTATCCGGAAAAATGGGATTTCCGTTACACCCCCGGCTTATTCGATTTTCTGCAGAACGAGCGTTGTTATTCATTCAAAGAGCTGCGCACGCCGGAACAGGTATTAAACACATTTCACGATCAGGTGAAAGGCTACGTCGTCTGGGACAAAGCCGTACGCACCTCCCTGATCGTCGCCTTCACTGTCGCTGGATTGGAACGGGCTGTGATCGTGAGTGAAGAGCTGATCCCCCTGGTCGAAAAAACCGGATTGAAGCCAGTGGCTGATTTCCGCGGCAAATTTACCGGTCAATCTGATTTCCAAATTTATAGCTGGGCGAAGGAGCAATACTGGGATCGATGCAACAAAGAATATATTGTCTGGCTCGGCGGCGAACACGGCAATATTATGAAGCCTGGCGTGGGGGACTGGGGTATTCACAAAAAGGTTTTTTTCAATGATCTTTGCGCCAACAGATCCATTCCGGAGGAGTTCCAACTGACAAACCAATTGCTCTCGGAGATGAAACCGTTCGGTTTTGTGTTTGGCTGGCATTCCTATAAGAAGGATCTGGAAGAAGAGCATGTTCGATTAACCTCCAGCTATGCCCTCCGGGTGGAAGGCTTGCATAGTCTGCCCAATATGAGTTTTAGTTCTCAGGTGCCGGCGACTCCGGGATTTGTCTTTAAAAATAATCACAACTTGATTCCAGGCAAAACCTATAAACCGAAGCAAAAAATCTATATTTCCTGCATTCAGACCGATGGCATCGGACTGGGTGCGTGGAATCAGCCGGGACGTGGCGAGATTCCTTATGCCTGGGAAGTATCGATGAACTATTCCTGGCTGGCACCATACATGCTGGAATATTTCTATTCTCAAGCAACACCGAATGATTACTTCATCGGCTGCCTGGGTGGGCCGGGCTATGTCTATCCCAAAGCCGTACCTCCGCAGCATCTTCCTAAAATGGTCGATCTGGCTTATGATTTGATGAAACGACTGGATCTCAATGTCTTCGAAATCATGGACTATTCCGAAGGCGTCATGGTCGAGGGCAACTCTGATCTCACCCGTGAAGTCGTCGATGCTTTTTACAATGGCATGCCCGATGCCATCGGTTTTGCCAATGGATATGTTCAGTCACATACTTTCACGGTCCGGGATAAACGCCCGTTGATCTCGTATGACTATTACATGGCACCGGAAGCTCCCGAAGAACAAGTTGCTGCTGACCTGGAAGAACTGACTCAGTTCAATAAAAACCGACCGTATTTTCTGCTGATGCACGTACGGCAATCGAGCACTATAAAACGAGTCAAATCTATCCTCAGCCGGTTAGGTCCGGAATTTGAAGTCGTGCCGCTGGATATTTTTTTGAAAATGGCTGGGGAGCAGCCGACGTTTCAAGAGCGGTACAAAGAATAAAAAGGTTAATTCTTATAATAACGGTCACAGTCTATTTAAGAACTAAAAAATTTCAAAAACTTAAAATATTCACTTGACTAATTAAAAATATTTTAGTATCTTTATCAAAATTATTACAGATTTCAATAAATTGTAATTATAGCAATAATTACCATATCTGATAATTGAAATTTCTTTGAAGGAGAAATTTCGCTTGCTTTCAATTTATTATTTCAAATTTTGTAAGCAAAAAAAAATATTTTCCTATATATTTGAATTCTGAGAGCATTATTAGTATGCATTAACGATATAGTGCTTTAGAAAAGATTGGTGAAATACCAATAGTGTTCGGCATGGTTTTTGAGAGATATATTAATTTATTTATAATCATTATATTATAAATCATAGAAAGCTAATTCAAATCTGAAGGTAAATTTTAAGATATTCAAAAATTATTCGCTTTTAGCAATGTTAATCTTTCAAATTTACAGGAAATTTACCAATTATAAGATAAAATTCTGAAAATTGACCCATGTCTGCAATTAGTGTGCCGAACACCATTGGTGAAATACATCAATTCTTTAATTATATGAGGGAGAATTATGAGAAAATTTTATATTTCAGCTTCCTTCATTGCATTACTGCGATTTTTAGCTCCTACCTTCTATCTACAAAATTATCAATCAATTGTGAAAGCATTTTTTAAAATGTCAAATTTATTGTAAGTATATTATAATTTGCAGCACTTGCAATGTGATATATAAATTAAGTTAGCTTAAAAGATCTAAAATAAAACTCAATTTTTTTTTGTATTAGGAGGATTGCATTATGTTAAAATTCAAATTGATCCTGATTGCATTACTGTCACTAATTCTATCGATAGGCCTTTTTTCCCAGGAGAAGAAACACGAAAAAAGAAAAGAAAGAATGCAAGATGTTTTTGATGAATTAGATTTTGAAAAGCTGGCCCTTAGATTTTTTAATGCACTTGATGGCAAGCCCATTCCAGATGCAACTGTTGTAATTGAACAGATAGGTACATTTCAATCAGATGTTAAAGGTCGAATAAGTTTTCCTATTCCTGAGAATGACGGCTTTTATAATGTCAATTTTTCAAAAAAGGGATTTATCAACTCCAACTTCAAAATAGAAATACAAGCAGGGTCGCTATTCTTTAATCGCTTTTCAGTTTCTCCCTCTATTCCTATCGGTACCTTGCGAGTCGTTTTGGATTGGGGAGAAACTCCCAAAGATTTAGATGCACATTTTGTAAAGAAAGATGACTATCATATCTCCTATCGGAATATGAAAGTATCTGCTGATGGAGTAGCCATGCTGGATCGTGATGATGTAACAAGTTACGGACCAGAAACTATTACAGCTAACCGAATCGATGAAAGTGCCATTTATTATTATTATATCCATGATTATACCAATCGCAACAATCCATCTAATACTTCTTTGTCTAACTCAAAAGCGTGTGTGAAAGTTTTTGGTGGTAATAATCAGCTTTTAGAGGTGTTCCAGGTACCTTTGAATCAATCTGGAAATCATTGGCCTGTTTTCAAAATCGAAAATGGGTCACTGAATTCACTTAACAGGGAAACTAAATCAGATTTTCGTTATTAGAAGGATTTTAAATCCAAACTAGATGCGAAACAATATTAAAGTTTTTTGCGGAGGGCAGAATTATGAAATATCGTGAAGGAGAAAATTATTCGAAA
>JALOPY010000366.1 GCA_025453735.1 bacterium
GTTGCATAAGGAGTTTCTTGATCGTTACTGTTATTTTGATGGCGATACTTTCCGCCGATTTTCAGGTATCCGGATATAGACGAACCAATGTTAAATGGAAACTTAAAGTCCGAGGAAAATGTACTATTATTCTCTTTATACAAGGAGCTAAACAGATTGACATTATCTAAATACACCTGATCAGCACCTGGATATGCCCATAATTTTTTCAGACTATCGGGAATCGCATTTTCTGTGACAGCACCGGTAGTCGCTTGACCGGTTTTAAATTCAACAAATGGCGACTCTGGCAAATTGTTTTTGGAAGAAGTGTTGGAAAATTTCAAATCCATTTGAACCAGCTTCAAATCATAGTTGAAATCGACTGAATTTATGGACAGATCGGTAGTGTTCTTGCCTTCACGGTAGGTAAAATTCAGCAGCTTATCGAAATAATTCAAGACTGTGCGGTTCTCCTGAAAATCGGAGCTTAAACGGGTGTACATATTTACCGATTTGATCGAACCGGCAGGCAATTTGTAATCGAGGATCAGGTTGCCGCCGTAGCGTTGCCGGGTTTCAATATGCCGATTGAGCGGCACATTTCTTACTTTGACCGGGCGATAGCCGGTGGCAGGATCGACATCCGTGCTTGTGGTATAATAGCTGGCGCTCATATTATCGTCATCACGATCGTATTTCTCTATATTTCCCAGCAGATAAACGCCCAATTTATCCTCAAAAAAGCGTTGGCTAAGCGATGCGACCGTTCGATAATTTCCGTAGCTTTCGGTTTTGGCGGTATAGCCGGATTGCCATAACAGATCGTAACGCAATTCCGACGGAGCTTCCCGTAATTCCATGTTCACCGAGCCGCCGATCGAATTCGCGTCCATGTCCGGAGTTAGCGATTTATAGACTGAAATTGTTTTGATCATATACGGTGAAACCATGGTGAGATCGACGCTTCTATCATTATTGATGCTGCCTGACGTATTACCCAGAGCAGAAACTCCCATCTGGGTGCTACCAGTCGAAGCGAGTTTTACGCCCTCGACTGAGACCGTGTTGAATTGAGGAGCCAAACCGCGGATGACGACTTTATTGGCTTCACCCGAGCTCTCCAGCGTCGAAACGCCTGACAAACGGCTGAGCGCTTGCGCAGCATTGAAGTCCGGCAGTTCCTGAATCCGCGCCTCAGACACAACGTTGGCGATTTTATCAGAAGCAAGCTGCAGATTGATCGCCTGGATTTGACCCTGGGCTTGGGCAGTGATAACAACCTCCCTTCCTTTCAAAACCACAGGCTCAAGCCCAAAGTCTTGATGCACTGTAGCGTTATAAGGGACTGTTACTACAACTTCCATCGAATTATACCCGATATACGTGACCAAAATCGTCAGGCTGCCGGTTGGCGCATTAGGAATAGAGTATGCGCCGTCCAAATTAGCCGCTGCCCCAATGTTGGTGCCTTTTACGAAAACATTAGCGCCGGCTAATGCATCCTTTGTGTCCTTATCAAAAACCTTTCCTTTGATTGTTCCGGCTGCCATAAGGGATTGAGTCATAAAGATAAAAGCAATTCCCCCGATTATAAGTGCTCTCCTAATGAAACGAGAACCAGTATCGATCATCAGCGACCTGATCGCTTTTCCAATAAGACCAAATGAGTTTTTCATAAAAGCCTTTCCTTATTTTGGTTTTATGTCAATTTCAGGCAAGCTTTGCAAACGGAATTAGCGACAGACAGTTCGCCTGCTTGCTGATCTCATTTAACTGTGCTCAATAATTTTTCGCCCCTCTGCAAGCTCATACTCTCCTATTGAGGGACGAGATGCATTCGAAATTTCATGAGAATAAAGTTCGACATTATTGAATGCGACTTCATAATGAAGCTGGTATCGCATTGACTTTTCTTGTATATCTTTCAACATGCTTTGAAATGCTGGCGTCTGTAAAAGCCTACTATTTTCTTGTGCTTCGAGCACCAGATTTTTTTCAGAGATTAAAAAAGTAATAAGGACAGTGTTCTTGCTTTTAAATTTTGCAGGTCTAAACATGAAGTTGCTTCTTGCTGAAAACTCTCTTGCTGTAATTTGTTCATCAGCAATTTTGGTATGAATAATATGATTCGATTGTTTTTTTGGTGAAGTGCACCCCAGCAGTAAAAAAGCAGGCAATAGAATGAGTGGCTTTAATAACTTTTGTTTTTTAATGATATCCATTCTCATTTCATCAGAAGTTGACAATGGCTATAGTTATTAAATCTATCATAAACGAACCAATATCGACAGGTCTTCCACAGTCAGCAATCAGCAGATTCCCTTGTTTCAGAAAGGAAGCCTCTTTGATATTATCAGTTCAATTTTAATTGAACCGATTTAATTATACAAATATTTTATTAAAATGTCAAGTAAAATTTTTTGTCTTTTAATTTATTTGCATGAATCAGTTATTGTTGTGCTCAATAAGTGTAAAGGAGAAAATTATTTCTTGCATAATTCAAATTTTTTTTCGATATTATTTTGGTTAAGTTTGGTGAGTTAAGTTTATCAAGTTGTAATTTGCACGGGCATAAATTGAACTTTTAGGTCATTGCGAGCGAAACGGAGTGGAGCGAAGTCGTAGATGCGCCTCCGGCGTGCAATCGCTTGAAGTCAAGCACTTAAAGGATTGCACGCCAAAGGCGCACTTTCAGCTTCGGCAAAAAACGCCTCGCAATGGCAATAAAAAATGTTCGATTTATGACCGTTTGCAGCATAGTTAAATGGGTTAAGTCAGTTGAGTGCGGCAAGTCGGGCATTTTAACTCATGATCTTTTTAATACCACTCACCACTCGCAAAAAATCCAGAGAGGAAAACCAATGGAAAAATTTGTTATTCTATCCGTAATTGTGCTGTTAATTGCCGCGTGTGCCAAAAAGCCACCAAAAGACTACCCCATCACCCCGGTTCCATTCACTGACGTTCAAATCAAGGACAATTTCTGGCAGCCGCGTATGGAGACCAATCGGACAGTCACGATCCCCTATGATTTCCAGAAATGCGAGGAAACAGGCCGAATCGATAATTTCTCCAAAGCCGGTGGATTGATGGAAGGAGAATTTATCGGGATTCGCTACAATGATTCCGATGTCTATAAAGTAATCGAGGGCGCTGCCTATTCATTGAGACTTCATCCCGATCCGGAATTAGAAAAATATCTCGACGATTTGATCATGAAAATTGAAGCAGCCCAGGAAGATGATGGCTATCTCTATACGACTCGAACCATCGATCCGGAAAATCCTGCCAAAAATGCGGGCCAGGAACGCTGGTCCTATATGATCCACAGCCACGAGCTTTACAATGTAGGGCACATGTACGAAGCAGCCGTGGCATATTATCAGGCGACTGGCAAACGGTCGTTGCTGGATGTAGCGTTGAAAAATGCCAATTTGATCGATTCGGTTTTTGGACCTGGCAAAAAGCACAATCCCCCGGGACATCAGGAAATTGAAATTGGATTATCGAAATTGTATCGCATCACTGGAGAAGAAAAGTATTTGAAGCTGGCGAAATTTTTTCTGGACCAGCGCGGCAAATATATTGGCAGGAACCCGTATGATGAATATCTCGGCGCTTCATACACGCAAGATCATAAGCCGGTGATCGAGCAGGACGAGGCTGTGGGACATGCGGTGCGGGCCGGTTATATGTATTCCGGCATGGCTGATGTGGCGGCGTTGACTGGCGACAAAAATTATATCCATGCCATCGACAAAATCTGGGATAATGTCGTTTCCAAAAAACTTTACATCACTGGTGGAATTGGCGCAAGAGGCAATGGAGAAGCCTTTGGCGACAATTACGAGCTGCCCAACCTGGAAGCCTACAATGAAACCTGCGCCGCCATTGCCAATATGTTCTGGAACCATCGCCTGTTTTTGCTTCATAGTGATGCCAGATACATCGATGTGCTGGAACGAACGCTGTACAATGGCTTTCTCTCTGGCGTTGGGATGAGCGGAAGTGAATTTTTCTATCCCAATCCGCTGGAATCCGATGGCCGGCATAAACGCAGCCCGTGGTTCGATTGCGCCTGCTGCCCCGTGAATGTCGTTCGGTTTCTGCCCTCCTTGCCCGGTTATATTTACGCCCAGAATGATGATGATCTGTTTATCAATTTATTCATGAGCAGCGATGCGACGATCAAAATGGA
>JALOPY010000367.1 GCA_025453735.1 bacterium
TTCAAGCTCCGTGACGCAGGTTTTGAATCGATCGAATATTTGAAAAACCAGGGTGGGATCATCTCTGAATTTTACCCGACCACGAGTTGGACGGTTGGCGCAGCGATGGCGCGCAATCGGATCGTCGTGGGATTATCTCAGGCAGTGCTTGTGGTCGAGTGCAAAATGAAAAGCGGCACAATGAACACTGCCAGCGTCGCCAAAGCAATGAACAAGCCACTTTTTGTTTTGAAATATAGTGATGCTGGTGAGCATGTACTGGGCAATGAGGAGCTATTGAGATCAGGGGCGATTCCAGTCAGCCGGTTTGCTGATGTTGAAATCATCGGAAGGACGCTGGAAAAAAGTCTGCTTCATTAGGATGGACCGTTAAAATTCAGCACCGATTCCATCGCTCCGAGCGATGGAATCGGTGCTGAATTCATTGTATCAAACAAATTTTCATCCGTTCATTGCGCACCCCAATCTCTCGTAAATTCGCTCTAATTCGCCCTCTGCTTCCTGAAACAGGTTTTCGAGCATCGTTTTCATCGGCTCGACCTTATCGACCAACCCCACGCTTTGCCCAGCCATGAGCGAGCCAAAATCCACATCGCCCCCACGCTTTGCCCAGCCATGAGCGAGCCAAAATCCACATCGCCGTCCTGCACCGCGCGTCGCAGCGCGCCGACCCAGTAATTTTCCACTTCGAATTGTGCGTCTTTTTTGGTGATCTCACCACGACGATGTTTCAAAATCAGCTCCATCTGGAGATCGGCAAATTGCCCCATCCCTTTGTTGCGGATCGCGCGCACCGCCACGACGTTCAATTCGGAACCGACTGCCGGGGTGGCTATCGCATCGCGGGCTTTGGCTTTGATAAACGCTTCCTTGAATTTTGGATGCACCTGGCATTCTTCAGTCATCACGAATCGAGTGCCCATCTGGATTCCTGCTGCGCCCATCAGCAGCAGATGCGCCATTAATTTTCCGGTGGCAATTCCGCCGGCAACGAAAATCGGAATATCTTTCACAGCGAATAATACCTGCTGCAACAGAATCGTCAGCGACACGTGTCCGATATGTCCCCCGGCTTCGCTGCCTTCGAGAATCAGCGCGTCCACTCCGGAGCCAATCATTCGGGTGGCGATCGATTCGTTCGAAGCAAACGCCAGAACTTTTGCGCCGCTTTCTTTGGCTATCTTGATTTCTGATCCGCGGGGAAAGCTTCCCGCGAAGATAATGAAGGGAACTTTTTTCGCTGCAGCGATTTTCAGATGCTCATGATAATTTGGCGCGATGGTAATTAAATTTACTGCAAATGGTTTGTCGGTCAGATCTCTTACTTTATCAATTTCATCAGCAAATGCATCGAGCGGCATATTTCCGGCTGCCAAACACCCGAATGCTCCATGATTGCATACTGTAATTACCAACCGGTGATCTGAAATCCAGGTCATTGCGCCAGCCATGATCGGGTATTCGACACCCAGAAAATCCTTCCCTTTTTGCCATAATTTCGATAGCCGTTTCATAAATTTTATCGCTCCAGCAGATTGCAAACAATGTTTTGGTGACTGATTAATTTTAAAAAATTGGCACAAAAGATACAATATTTGTTGGCTAATGTCAAGCAATTTTTACTCTTCAAAGTAAAACCTCAGTTTCGGGTGTATAAACCTGGTTTCTGGCAGAAACCAGGTTTATTTTCCACCTGCAAGTGAGCTTTTACTTCTCAAAATTTGTCACGCAGCTTGACAAGATTGAAATTTAAATGAAGCGGAGTGCATTCCCTATCTGGAATTCATCTTTGCTCTGCATAAAGGCACCGAACTCCTGCATTTCTCCGCAAGTCCTGTCTGCCAGCGACCGGTCAGCCGATCGGCGATCCAGTGACTGACTTGTTCTTGAAATATTAAAATTATAGTATGAATTAATTTTCACTTTGATTTCTACATTTATATTGGTAAATTGTCGAACTAAATTTGCATCCGGCAATCAGTAGTGAAATTAATTTTTCAGAAGAAAAATTTCAATAAATTTATGACTCAAAACAAATCAAAAGTCGCTATTATAGGATGTGGCAGGTTGGGATCAGCCTTGGCGATAGCAATGTATCACAAAAAATACCGGATCGCTGAGCTAATCGATAAGCGATTGCTTTCAGCAAAAGAATTGGCGGGACTGGTAAATGCTGAAACTTATTCAGACAAGATTCAGGATTTGAAAGCTGCTGAAATTCTTTTTATCGCGGTTCCGGACGATGCTATTGTGCCTGTCGTATCCGAGTTAGCGATCTGGCTTGACGAGATGAATAATATAAAATTTATCTATCACACTTCAGGCACACTGACAAGTGCGGTTTTTGATCCATTGCGAAATTTTCAAATAGCAGTCGCGAGCGTTCATCCCATCCAAACCTTTCCCGGTTCTGTCGATGATTGGAAGCGATTCGAGAAATGTTATTTTGGCATCGAAGGCGACAAAACTGCGATCGAGCTTGTTACATCAGTTTTAAAAAAAATAGGTAGCAAAACTATCACGATTCCGAGGGAGTTCAAATCGCATTATCACCTTGCCTGTACGATCGCTTCAAATTTCCTGGTGGCGTTGATGACTCCGGTGACAGCGCTATTGCGAAAAGGGAATTTTTCTGAGCAGCAGGGATTTGAAATTCTATCACCATTGATCACCACCACGCTTGCGAATTTGAAGAATGACGGATTAGAACCAGCGCTGTCCGGACCAATCCTTCGCGGGGATACCAGCACGATTGAGCGACATCTGCAAATTTTATCTAAAGAACTGCCGTCGTATGTTTCGCTGTACCAATTCATGGCGAAAATACTGCTTGAATTCAATACGGTTAAAGAAAATCTGACGAAAGAGCAATATGAGAGTTTGACACAAATGTTGAGTAAAGAGGATCTTCATTATGATTAAAAAATTGGCGGACTACCATATCCACACCTCGTTCTGCAATCACGCCAATGGAACGATGAGAGAGTATGTTAAGTATGCGATAAAAGCCGGATTGAATGAAATTGGATTTTCGGATCATAATCCTTTGCCACCAAATTTTGATAGCCATTATCGAATGCGGGAGCAAGATCTGCATATTTATTTACAAATTATCCGGGAGCTGCAAGATACATTTCCCCAGATAAAAATCAAAATCGGAATCGAGCTGGATTATATCGAAGGAGCGAAAGATTATTTAAAAGAGTTTGTTTCTCATAATACTTTTGATTATATTATTGGCAGCGTTCACTATTTGAGCTTCAATTCGTCGCACCAGATTGTCTATTTAAATGATGTTTGGCCAGAGAAAAAAAGCGAGTTGTACCGCAAATATTTTGAATCAGTGGAGCAAGCGGCAAATAGTGGATTCCTTGATATTTTTGCTCATTTCGATCTGCCTCGTCGTTTCTGGGGCGATCTGGATGCGGAAAGCATCATCCATGCGACAAAAGCATTGGAAAGTATTAAGAAAAATAATGTATGCCTTGAGATAAACACGTCGGGCTTTCGCACCAAAAATGTCATGGAGCCGTTTCCTGGGAGGTATTTATTAGAATTAATCCATGAATTGAAAATTCCGATAACCCTGGGCTCAGATTCGCATTCGCCACTAGACGTCGGCAGCTATTTTCATGAGGTTATCGCATTGCTGAAAGAGATTGGATTTCGCGAGGTGAATTATTTTGCTCATCGGCAGCGCACGCCAATCTTAATTTAGGGAGGAAATTGAATGTTCAGAAAAAAAGATTTATTGCTTGTTGTAATAACTCTTTTTCTTGCCTGCGCAAAATCGGCTGACCAGGTGGTAGCGTGGCGCCCGAATCAACCAGAAGCAGGAGATAAAATTACTATTATCTTCGCACCAGAACGTTTGGTGCAACACAGCTCGACCGATTTATCAATTTTTATGGTTTACCAGCTTTTGCAGAATAATGGTACAAAGACTTTCCGGATTCCCATGAATCCGAATAATAATCAATGGCAGGCGACAATCAAAACTGAGCCAGGAACGTTTCTGTTGCGTTTGAAATTTGAAGACAACCTGGATCGGGCGGAAGACAACAAGGGGTTGGGCTGGAGCATCGTCCTCAAAAACGAAGCTGGCAATATCCCCCGAAACGCTCATCTGAACCTCGGGTTAATCCAAAGCCGGGTGAACCAGCCAGGTTCAATTGTCGATTATGCACGCGCTGTTGAGGAATTGCGGAAAGAACTTGCGTCATATCCGGACAATTTTCAGGCATGGTATCATATCTGGGAGATTCAGCTCAAAAAATCTGGCAACTCATCGACGAGTTTAACTGCGATTCAAGCCGAATTGGATAGCATTCTGACCACGACGCCAGAGTCGGCAGATCTGCATTTTCTGGCATTCCAAACTTGCTGGAAACTATTGAACAATTACCAGTCTGCTATTCAACACGGCGATAGCCTTCTTGCAAAATTTAGTAGCTTTAGCAACAAAGAAGAAGTCAGTTATGCGCTGCTGTTCTTGAAAAATCCGAATGACCCGGGTCGTCTTGACGCCGAATTAATCAATTATGCGAATCAAACGAATAATCCGGCGTATTTGAAAAAGATCTACTATCGGCTGGGCTATTCATTACGACAGCGTCAGGAAACAAAGCAAGCGATTAATTTTATAGAAAAGTATCTTGAACTAGAACCGAACGATATTCATGCCAGGCTCGATCTTGCCAACAGCACCGCCAATATGAACGCGCACAGCGATTGATCGATGAAGCAAAATCGAAATGCGAGGAAGAGAATTATCTGACCACTATGGCCTGGCATGATCCGGAGCAACGCCGGGCATTTTTCAATCTGGATCGCTGTCGAATTTTATCGACACGCGCAGCATTGGAAACCGCGCAATCGAACTTCAGCCAGGCACTGCAATATCGCAGACAGGTCATTGACATTGGAACAAATTTTCCAGCATTTGAATGGGCCAAAATTGGTGATTTATATTTCCAGTCAGGCAAACTGGATAGCGCAGCACGCGCGTACATCAAAGCAATCGCGATTAATCCCGCCCAATCCGATGAGATCAACAAATTGCGAACGATCTATTTGCAGACGGGTGGCAAAGCTGATAATTTTTATAATTATGCGAAAGAATCGATTGGTGCAGAATTGCGCGCCTCAGCCAGAACAGCGCTCGATTTTGAGCTGATGGATTTAGATGGAAATTTGCTGCGGCTTTCCGAGCAGCAGGGAAAAGTCATTGTGCTGACGTTCTGGGATAGCTGGAGCTCCGCATCGCAGGAGGAGATACCCCGGTTGAATAGCCTGGTTGACTCATTTAAGAATAATCCAGATGTTCTTTTTTGGGCGATATCCATCGAAGCGCCAGTTTCCATTAAAAAATCAATCAAAGAGAATCCCTTTCAGTTCCATCAATTTCACTCTGGATATCCTGTCAAAAAGCAATACAACATCATCGGCTTTCCAACCCATCTTGTGATTGATCCGCACCGTAAGATTCGCTACTCACATGTCGGCTATATTCCGGATGTCCAGAAGCAGCTCGAACAAGAAATAAAACTATTATTAAATGAATCGAAACAAATATCCTGAAAGTCATGTTCCAGATTCGAGATCGAGAATTTTTTGAAGAATTAGAGCGCAACAACCTCGCCCCTTATGCAACGTTCAGCCAGGGAGCTCATCAAACCAGAATTAACGAAGAAGCAGAGCATCCTTACCGGACGGCAATCCAACGGGACCGGGATCGCATTATCCATTCTCGTGCCTTTCGTCGGCTAAAACATAAGCAGCAGGTTTTTCTGATCAGCGAAGGAGATCACTACCGCACCCGAATTACGCACACGATGGAAGTCGCCCAATTGTCCCGGACCATGGCACGCGCTCTGGGATTGAACGAAGACCTGGTAGAAGCAATTGCATTGGGGCATGATTTGGGACACACGCCATTTGGACATATCGGCGAGGTTGTGTTGAACGATATTCTCACAGGCAAAGACACGCTTGATGGGCTTTTGCCGTCCAGGAATATCGGAGGGTTCAAACATAATTACCAGAGTGTCCGCGTCGCTGATTTTTTGGAAAAGAAATATCAATTTGAAGGACTCAATCTCACGTCTTTCGTGCGAGAAGGTATCTTGAAACACACGCGATTATTAAGGGATCGATATGATTATCCCGATTTTATTTATCAGGGATTGAATTTCGACCTCGATGCGGCAACGACGCTGGAAGGTCAGGTGGTGGCGATGTGCGATGAAATCGCCCAGCGCACCCATGATCTGGAAGATGGAATCCGCGCCGGACTGGCAGATCTGGAACAGGTGAGACAAGTGCCCATCGTGGCTATGGTGGAAAAAAAGTATCAAATCGAGAAGCGACTGATAAACGATAATTATGCTTACCGCAATAAAATCATTCATAGTTTGATCAACCTATTGATGGACGATGTTATTTGTACAACTTTGAAAAATATTAATAATTTTTATGAACAAAAAAAACGCCTTCATTTTTTTGATGATGAACTTGTAAAATTCAGTGATGAACTGAACACTCTGCAATTGGAGCTTGATCGATTTATCAGCCATGAAATAATTTTCAAAAGCAGGGGACATGATATTAATGACAAAAATAAAAATATCATCCGGCAAATTTTCAGTTGTTTTTTAATCGATCCAACCAGGCTGCCGAATTACATTCAACAGCAAATTGGATTAGATCGAGATATTGGAAATTTGAATCATTCGACTATCAGCAATCAAAAAGCGATTCGAAGAATTGCCGATCACGTCGCAAGCATGACCGATCGTTTTGCATCTTTGGAATTGGAAAAATTCGAACAAGAAAGCAAGAATCCAGGAGCGCACCTAACTAAAAAGTGATTCATGAATGAAAATCCAGTTTGAAAATGTTTGTTTCACTTATAATTCAAGCTCCGGAAAAACCACGTTGCTGCAACATTTTACCGGGCTGCTCCGTCCATCATCCGGCACGATTTATGTCGATCACCGGAATATCTGGAAAAAAGGCTATTCGTTGAGCGAGCTGCGAAGAAAGATTGGATTAGTATTCCAGTTTCCAGAGAGTCAACTTTTTGAGGAAACAGTTGCCGCTGATGTGGGATTCGGACCTAAGGCGCTGGGACTTGATGATGAGGAAATCAGTATCAGGACCGAAGAAGCGTTGAAACTGGTGGGAATGGAGAACGCCATAATCGGTGAGCGATCCCCACATCAATTAAGCGAAGGGGAAAAGCGACGGGTTGCTATTGCAGGTGTGCTTGCCATGGCGCCAGATGTTCTAATCCTGGATGAGCCAACGGCGTGCCTTGATCCTGCGGGAGTAAAATTGGTGCTGCAGATACTAAAGAAATTGCATCAGGAAGGCATAACAATTATTGTTGTCACCCACAGCATTGAAGCGATTGTTCAGCTCGTGCAACGAATCATAATCATGAATCATGGCGAAATCTTTTTTGATGGCGTGAAAGAAGCCCCATTTTCAAATGAAGCAATTTTAACAAAGGTTGACTTAGAGCCACCCAGGCTGGTTAGATTTTGCAAATATCTTCAAAAGTTAGAGATATTATCAACTTGTAATAGTTATTCAACAGAAGACTTAATAGAACAAATTAAAAAATTGAAAAATGTCACCGCTCCATGAGATAAACTGAATTATTTCTGATCATGCAGTGATCAGATGCCGTTCATTCACCATCGGTTTGTGGAATGTTGCTGCAATATTTTTGCAAGATGTAAAATCGAATCCTTCTCACCTTATTATCATTACAAACCATTGTAATTAATATAATATTAGTTTTTTATAAGACATAATTAATTGTTAGAATTGCATGTTAAGAAGACATTTTGTTCAATAAATGAGTTTTGGCATGGTATTTGTGATATTAAAAGATGGACAAGTAACATGTCGTTCACGTTTCATATTGCTATGATTGACATCTAAAAATTTGGTTAAGCATCTTTGGACGTGCATCATTTAGAACAGCCCCAACGAAGTTTTGAAGAACAGGCATCATTGGAACAGCAACCTAAACTTGGTTGGGGTTGTCTTTTTTAAGTCAACATGATCTGATAAATTTTAAAGCAGCGGGGCCAATATGAACAGCTATGCTGAAGAGTTAGATTTTAGTTGGGCGGAAACAAGCTTGGAGGCTCCTGAAGAAGTTGCTCGGAGTGGGGGTAAAAATTTTGGATTTGATTACTACTATCCATTGGTGAGCCGAAGTCCACAAATCAAAGATATATTGAAGCTTATTAAGAAAGTTGCAAAAAGCAATGCAACGATTCTAATCCAGGGCGAAACAGGGACAGGCAAGGAGCTTATCGCAAGCCTGATCCAGTTTATCAGTTTGCGTGCAAGCAAATCTTATGTGAAAGTGAATTGTGCGGCACTGCCTGAGAATCTCCTTGAAAGTGAGTTATTCGGTCATGAAAAAGGCTCATTTACAGGAGCTTATCAAACTCGAATCGGAAAATTTGAACAAGCCGATGGCGGAACACTTTTTCTGGATGAAATCGGCGATATGAATCTTTCGACTCAAGCGAAGATTCTCCGAGTTTTGCAGGATCAGGAATTTACCCGGGTTGGCGGAAATAAGACTATTCAAGTCGATGTAAGAATCATCACCGCAACCAACAAGGAATTGTTGCAGCAAATTGATGTGGGCAATTTTCGTGACGATCTCTATTATCGGCTCAATGTCGTCACGATAAATGTACCTCCATTGCGCGATCGAAAAGAGGATATTCCTTTGATAGCGGAGTTCTTTAGAAGGAAATTCACTTCTGAGCTACGAAAACATACTCGCGGATTCACAGAAGAAACGATACGACTTTTGAGAAATCATTACTGGCCTGGCAACATCAGGGAGCTAAAAAACCTGGTCGAGCGTGCGGTGTTGATCGTGGATGAAGGCGAAATGATCAATCCCGATGATTTAGCGCTGACAGGGAAAGATTATTTTGCTGCTGGCGGGCGTGACCGACGTAAAAATCTTGGAGAGAATTGGGGTTTCAACACCTTGAAGCTCGACGAGCTGGAACGAGAAGCAATTTTGCAGGCGCTGGAAATCAGCGGATGGGTTCAAAAAGAAGCCGCTAAGCTACTCGGCGTTTCCCCCAGGTCATTGAATTATAAAGTCAAGTATCATTCCATTACACATGCAAGCTGGAAGAAAAATATTTAGTGCATGGCAATATAAAATTCATCACGAGCCTCACAGGTTAACCTGGGAGGCTTTTTTATTTCCACTTCACTCCTACCAAATTTTAAAACATCAATTGCTGCCGCTTTATTGGATCCATTGCAAATTCATTTCCAGCATTTTTTCAATAAGATAACAGATATAACTTATTGTTATTCTGATTACAATTATGAATATCGCATAGTAATAATGTAATTATAATAGTTATGAACATACTTGCATATATTAATTATAATAAAACAGTTACAAAGCACAATAAATCTGGTATGCTTGTTGCGTGGGTTGAGTGAGTTGTGTTGATGAACATGACCAATTTTGCCTGGTTATACACGCTTCAAACTAGTCTTTGAATCTTAATAAGGATTAATGGATTGGCAATCGCAAGTTTCCCAAAATTGCTATTCAAAAGCGCTTTCGATTTCAGCAGATTTACAGCAGTTAAG
>JALOPY010000368.1 GCA_025453735.1 bacterium
CAAGATCGATTATTGGAACGGTAATTTCGATGCGGCATTGAAAAGCTTCACCCGAATCCAATCCGAGCCTGTGAATATTACCGATGATAAGGCGGGATTTTATGTCAATGATGCGATCGATTTTATGTTATTTATTGAAAAAAATAAGGGAGCTCCCGACTGGCTGAATAAATTTGCTGCTGGCAGTTTATTTTCCGATCAAAAACATTATGAACAGGCGCTAACATTTTTTTATGAGATTGCTCACAATAGCAGCGTTGAGACTTTATTGGATAATACCTGGCTGAAGATCGGTCAATTAGAATATCAGTTGGGTCGCTACCAGCAAGCGCTATCTGCCTTTCAAACATTAATTCAAAAACAACCCCAAAGCGTGTATTGCGATCTGGCACAAAAGATGATTGGTGAGATTTATGAAGTAGGATTGAAAGATTTACCAAAGGCGCAACAGGCTTATGAGGTGGTTTTGACGAGTTATCCGAATAGTGTGTTGTTGGAGGAGGTGAGAAAGCGGATTCGGGGGTTGGAGCGAGGTAATAGGGTAATTAGGTAATTGTGGAATGAGTATCTAATTGTCAATTGATAATGGTGAATTGAGAATTGTCAATTTAGTGAATACCATAACTGTTCGGTTCTCTTCCAAAGAGCAAAGACTTTTTGCACACGGAAATGTAAATTACACCAAAAAAAAATCCATAAGAATTCCAATTCCGTGCCCAGGATTTTTTTGGATACTTGTTTGTCCAGAGTGGCAATCGGGGTGAAAAAATGTGTTGATTTATTGAGATTAATTTTTTAAGTTTAAATAGCAGGGAAATAAAATTTAGGAAATGGATTAAGGATTAAAGCAGAATGAAAGCTGATTCTCACAGAATGAATTATTATTAGGAGTTGAATTTTTGAAATTAGCAGATTTTGTAGACACGATCGTTATTGATCCTCAAAAGTTAACAAGCTATGCCTTAAATCCAAACTCTCCACGAGGTAGGAATAAAGCCATTCTTTTTGAAAAAGTGCTTGGCTTTACCCGTGAAAATTATACAGAGCTTTTACACCAAATTAGAAATAATGCGTTATATGGCGATGCTTTATTTCATAGTGAAGATGTTTTTGGAAAGCGCTATACAGTAGATCTAATGATCGAGGGAACAGCAGGGCAGCAAGCAAAAGTGCGTACTGGATGGCTGGTCCCTGTTGAAAATGATAACGCCTATCTTGTCACAATTTATCTAATCAAGAGGTAACAGTATGGTAAATATAGGTGATGTAATAGAATTAACGGTAGACATTCCAGAGCAGCACCTTCGCGCTGGGGAGCAAGGGACGATTGTTCATTGTCATTCTTTAAAAAAATTTGAAGTTGAGTTTACTAACGAAGATGGAGAGACTGTTGAACTGTTAGCATTAAGCCCAAAACAGTTTATTGTGGTTTGGAGATCTGATACGGAACAATGGGTATCTGTCGTTGAACAAGTTTCTGAATTGATTGCCAAAATGCCCGATGAGTCCGCACGAGAAGTCTTAGATTTTGCACGATATTTATCGGCTCAAAATGTAAGGAAAATGGCAGTCTCCTTTGGATCAAATTAATAATATGATGCAGACAGCAAAAAGTGTCTGGCCAAAATAGCTCCAGTTTTATTTGTGCCCCATACACAAAACGAATATCGAAGGCTTGTAACCTTACTTGATACTTTGATTGATATCGTGGGCGAAAACGAAAATCATTCACTGGCTTCATTTATGGAAGTCATTGGGGTATAGATCGAAAAGGATGAAGACGAAAATGTGACTGAGGTGACTGAGATTTACAATTTGAGAAAAGAAAAGAGATGACTATGTGACTGAGGTGACTGAGATTTACAATTTGAGAAAAGAAAAGAGATGACTAAATATCACAATGTCCAAGCGATTACTTTTAAAGGTAATAAAATGTATGCAAAGGTTGATGGCACAGAATATGTTTTTCAATTAGAAAAAATTTCAAAAAAGTTAGCGAAGGCATCTCGATTGGAACTGGAACGATTTAAGATTTCGCCCTCGGGTTATGGTATCCAATGGCCATTGATAGACGAAGATTTATCTATCCATGGATTGTTAGGAATTAAGCATGTGCCTTCAAAGGTGAAAGAATTGGTGATGGAATAAAAGTTAGTGTCAGCTCAAGCATTAACCAACATACGTATCCTGGAAAGATACATCGAGAAAAATAAAGATGATAAAATCGTTTCAGGAACGATCAACAAGATTATCCAATTCAAGATTGATAAATACAAAAAAGAACTCACAGAATTGAAAAAGGAATTATCGCTTTTTGAAGCAAAGTACCGAATGGATTCGCCGCACTTTTTGGGAGATTTTGAAGCGGGTAAACTGGGAGATAGCATTGATTTTGTTGAATGGTCGTCGCTGTATAAAATTCATCAGAGAGTGCTTGAAAGAAAAAATATACTTGAAGGAGTATAGCTATGACAACTTTACGCATTGAACTCGAAGTTCATGTGGAAGATAGTATTGCAAAGTTATATCATCAGGTTTCAGAGGATGTAAAGAGGCAACTCAGCAGAAATCTAACTTCCTGGCTGAAAGACTATTTAGGTGTTATAGAAACTGAATCAGAGGTAGATAAGAACTGGCTCGAATTTTTAGACAATATTGATGAATTTAGCGTTGATACAGGTATTGAAGATTATTCCATCAATCACGAGCATTATCTTTATGGAGGCCCGAAGCGTTCATGAACCTCATTTTTGTTGATACCTCTGCATTAATTGCTCTTGGCAATAAAAAAGACCAATTCCACTTTCAAGCGACAAAAGTGTTTAAACAACTCGTTCTCGCTAAAGTGAACTTCATTACAACAAATGCAATAATTTTTGAACTTACCAATGCTTTCGGTGCGGTGCAATATAAACCAGCAGCGATAAAGCAATGTGACATGATTAATCACTCAAAAAATTGGACTCTTATTACAATTGATGAAGAGTTGATGAAAAAAGGATTAAGCCGATTCAAACAGATGGATGATAAGGACTGGAGTCTTGTTGATTGTATCAGCATGATTATAGCTGAAGAGATTGGAATCACTAAAATTTTTTCAAACGATCATCACTTTGAACAGGCAGGATTTACAATTCTTCTGAAATAAAATTAAGCATCATTACAGGGTAATAAAATGCGTCTAAATTATTTGATAATGATTTTTTCAATAGCTGTGTTTATAATTTCTCCGCCCGCTTTCTCCCAAAAAGTCCTGATCCCCATGGACTTGAAGCAAACCGATCATCTGAAGGCGTATGGCGTGGCGTATTGGACGCTGGAAAAAGGGATCAATGTGGAGTGGCTGCTCAATTACCGTGGCGGATCATTTCTGATCGATTATAATTCGGCGATCGAGCGGGAATTGAAGGTCAGAGGCGTGTCGTTCGAAAACATTTCAGGATCGCAGGCAGCCCAGATTTATGCCACCATTGAGGAAAATAACATGGAGGTGGTTCTGCTGGAGAAGGCGCCCGAGATCGCCATCTATCAATCGCCACGAGAGACCAAATGGGACGATGCGGTGGCCCTGGCGCTGGATTATGCCGAGGTGCCTTACTCTAAAATTTGGGACAAAGAAGTCCTCCGAGGCGAGCTGGAAAAATACGATTGGCTCCATCTGCATCACGAGGATTTTACGGGACAATATGGAAAATTCTATCGCAGCTTCCGCAATGCGCCCTGGTACATGGAAATGGTGCAGATCAATGAAGCCATGGCAAAAGACCTGGGATTCAAAAAAGTATCGGATTTGAAATTGGCGGTGGCAAAAATGATCCACGAATATGTGCTGCGAGGCGGCTTTCTATTTGCCATGTGCTCGGGAACCGATACGTACGATATTGCTCTGGCGGCGGCTGAAACCGATATTTGTGATGCGATTTTCGATGGCGATCCCTTCGATCCCAATTGCCAGCAAAAATTGGATTTCAATAAAACGTATGCCTTTGAAAATTTCAATCTGATCAAGGATCCGTTGATCTATGAATTTTCCGATATCGATATTCCCTCCAGCGATAATCCCATCCTGCGCCGACAGGAAACAGATTATTTCACCCTGTTTGATTTCTCTGCCAAGTATGATCCTGTCCCAACTATGCTAACGCAGAATCATGTTTCGGTGATTAAAGGCTTTATGGGACAGACGACAGGTTTCAAAAAGAGCTTGATTAAAAAATCAGTCATTATCATGGCAGAATCCGAAGGCACAGAACAAGTGAAATACATTCACGGCAATGTTGGCAGAGGGACATTCACTTTTTATGGCGGGCACGATCCTGAGGATTATCAGCATTATGTCGGCGATCCAGAGACGCAACTATCGCTGCATAAAAATTCGCCTGGTTATCGTTTGATTTTGAATAATATTCTTTTTCCAGCGGCAAAGAAAAAGGAGCGCAAAACATAGCAAAAATTCCAAATGACTAAAAACAAAATACAAATAAATTTCAAAGTTCAATATTCAATGATCCAAACGAATAATGTCAGTCAAAATTTTAATGTTTGAAATTTGAATTTTATTTGTGATTTATTATTTGAGATTTGCAATTTTTCTGAAATTAAATGCCAAACAGAATAGGAGAGGAAAAAAGTAATGTCAAAAAGTTTAGAATATTCAGTCGCCACTAATGCTCGAACTGAAGTGATCAAAATCGATCATCTCATCGAAAAAGCTGTTGAAGAAAGTGACATCAAGGAAGGGATTTGTTGTGTTTTTGTGCCGCATACCACGGCAGGAGTTACGATCAATGAAAATACTGATCCAAATGTCAAGGTCGATCTCTTGAGAGAGCTAAATAAGGTCATTCCGTTTAGTGATAATTATGCCCATGTGGAGGGCAATTCGGCGGCGCACATCAAATCGAGTCTCATTGGTTGTTCGTTGTCGATTATTATCGAAGGTGGGAAACCGAAGCTGGGGACATGGCAGTCCGTGTTCTTTTGTGAGTTTGATGGTCCCAGGAAGAGAAAGGTGTGGATTAAGATTGTTTGATTTTCGACTGTATTGAAAAATCATGGGGAATCCTGGATGAGTTGTTGAATGTAGCGATCCAGGTGCAAAAATATTAAGGACCGTGAATTAATTAAGTTACTCATTTGATAAAGCAATCTTGCCTTTCTTTGGGCAAGGATCATTTGCAAATGGGAAAATTATTTAATTCACGCCCCTAACATTAAGGATGAAGAAATTTAGTAACTATTCGCCGAAGAGTTCGCTGATATCGCAGAGAAGAGACTTTCAAGGAAAAGAAAAAATTGAGTGCTCTGCAACATCAGCGTTCGCCAGAGAACATTGCAAATTAACACTAACCGGTATATTTTAATCTTCCTTTGTGTCCTTTTTGGTTTCTTGGTGTTTGCCAAAAAACGAATCCCAGCCAATTGGAATCCTTTCAAAGGTTTGCAACCTTTGAAAGGATCAAGAGACAAGATTCCATCTTGTCTTATAGTTGTCCCAACAACTGCTTGATCTGCGCCTCCACAATTTTTCTGGAATATTTTGCTTTTACGAGATTACTCTGCGATTGCAAGAGCGATGCCTGGGCATTCATCTGATCCAGAATGGTGCTGGCGCCAACAGCGTAGCGGGCAGTGACCAATTCTAAATCTCGCCTCGATGATTCAACATTTTTCTCATCAATCGTGATCAGGCTATTATAGGTTTGCAAGCTGGTATATAAATTGGTCAATTGGGCAGTTAGTTCTCGCTGTTTTGCCTCCAACTCGATTTGACTTTTTTCTAAATTCAGTTTTTCTTTTTGAACACTCTGATTTTTGTAGAATCCATTAAAAAGATCGAGGCTGGCTCTGAGACCGACTTGATTGGATGCCAGGTCTGCACCATTTGCCCATTGATCGCTCCTCGAATAACTATAATATCCAGACAGCGACGGCAAATATGCTTCTTTGGCAATCTTCAGTAAAATCTCTTGTGATTTAAAACTTTGTTTCAATGCCTGGTACTCTCGGTTATTTTCGAGAAGGGCTGCTTTTGCAGCTTCAAGGTCAGGAATATCCACTTTCTCGGCTGAAATATTTTCGATTTCAAAATCAATATTCGGCGATCGTCCCATGGTCGTGTTCAGCGATCGTTTATAATTTTGCAGCCATTCCAGTTCCGAAAGCAACCTCGCTTCGAAGTCGCCTTTTTGGACATCGGCTTTTAAGACATCGGATTCGGTTTTAGCGCCAACTTTGTACATCATCTTATCATCTTGATTTTTTCTAAATTCTCCGCAGCAGACCGAATGTTGTCCTCATACACCGAAATCAATGCATACGAGGTCAAAATCTGGAAATAGTAATTTTCAACTGAAAGTCGAATTTGGAGCTTTAAATCTTCATCCGAAATTTTAGAAATCTTCTCATTGGCTTTTGCTAATCGGATTCCTGAATACATTCCTGGGCTATATATGCTCTGGTTGACAGAACCCTGGACATTCCACTGTGATTGCCATTCCGACCCAGGCAGATTATTGTCACTGGTTGCAGCGCCTGCGCTCACTCCAATTGATGGGTATAAATTGGAGTACGATTGTTTGGTCGATAGCTGCGCCTGTTCAACTGACAGTCCGCTTTGCTTGAGAGATGGATTATTTTTCAATGCCATCTGAACGCATTCGTCTAAAGATAATTTTTCGTTTGTCTGTTGCGCTAATGCCAGATTAACATCCAAAATAATAAATATCAAAAGAGTTTTTATTTTCCATTTCATCTCTATCACCTTTTAAAAATAACAAATCTCAAAAATCAAATAACAAATAAAATTCAAATCTCAAATTCAAAATTTCAAACATACACTTATCTAACCAGATTTTCACAGAAACGTGGTTTGTTTAAGTTGGTTTGGATCATTGAGCTTTGGGAATTGAAATTTATTTGGAAATTGTTTTTTGTTAATTGGAATTTAATTTATTCATATCTCAACGCTTCAATCGGATTCAACATCGCTGCCTTCCTCGCTGGATAGAATCCAAAAAAAACGCCTACAATAGCCGAAAACGAAAATGCCAGGATCACCGTCGCAGGATAAATCTGGGGCGTGAAGCTGGTAAACTTTCGCATAACAAACGTGACCACAAATGCCAGCAGCGTTCCGATGATGCCGCCAACCAGGCTTAATACAATCGATTCGGACAGGAACTGGGTGAGAATATCACTGCTGCGTGCCCCGACCGCTAATCGAATTCCAATTTCCCTGGTTCGCTCGGTCACGGAAACAAGCATAATATTCATAATTCCGATGCCGCCAACAATCAATGAAACGGCTGCAATCGAGCCCAATAAAATTGTCAAGGTTTTGGTGGTTGCCGAAGCCATATCGATAATATCTGCCTGATTGCGGATATCAAAATCATTATCTTCTCCCTCTTGAAGACGATGGGCGGCTCGCATGATCGTCGTTAATTCCTGTTGCGCCGCATAGATTTGATCTTTTGAAATCGCACTGACATAGATCATATCGATATATTGCCCGCCTTTCAAGCGATAGAGTACAGTTTTGGCAGGGGCGAGAATAACGTCATCCTGGTCGCCGCCCATGCCACTTTGACCTTTTTCTTTCAAAACGCCGATCACGGTAAAGGGCGTGTTGTTGATCCGTAGCTGTTCACCCACTGGATCCTGATCCCCAAATAATTCTTCAGCCACGGTCTTGCCCAATACAGCGACTTTTTTGCTGGATCGCTCATCCCGCTCCGTAAACATCTCGCCCGATTGCAGTTCATAACTGCGGATATAAAGATATTCTGACGCTACGCCATTGATAGAAGTGCTCCAGTTTTTCCCGCCTCCGATAACCTGTCCACCCGAGCGAACCATCGGAGAAATCGCTTTGACCAGCGTTGCCTGCTCTTTAATTTTTTCCACATCTTCAAAAGTCAGGCGATTAAAACTACCTGCGCCCATATTCACGCCGCCCCTGTTGCTGAAGCTGGGACGGATCATTAACAAATCGGTTCCCAGCGATGTGATTTGCGCCTGAATCCGTGCCGAAGCGCCTTTCCCAATCGCAACCATGACAATGACAGCAGCCACCCCAATGATGATTCCCAATGCCGTCAGCATGCTGCGCATCTTATTTTTCTGAATACTTTTGAAAGCTGCTTTTAGTAAGTTCGTTATTTGTAGCATTTGTTTTAATCCTTTTTTAATATTATCTTTGTACATAAATTGATTTATAAGGATGACTGGAGTTCTGGAGCATTGGAGTAATGAGGAACCAAATACAATCAATCACTACTTCAGCACTCCACGACTCCATCACTCCACAGCTCCATTACTCCTCAACTCCATTAAAATTCACCAAATCCTCCTTCGCATTCCGCCAGTTCTCAACAAGATTATCCTCTCGGATCAAACCATCCCGCATGGTCACAATACGCTTGGCATATTGTGAGATGTCATTTTCATGCGTGACTAAAATGATGGTGATGCCCTGAGCATTTAAATCCTGCAGCACCGCCATAATATCGATGGAGGTTTTGGTGTCCAGGTTTCCTGTTGGCTCATCAGCGAGGATGAGGGACGGTTGCGTCACCAATGCTCGTGCAATGGCAACCCGCTGCTGCTGCCCGCCTGACAATTGACTGGGCTCGTGATCAGTCCGATCTCGTAAGCCAACTCGCTCCAGCGCATCAATCGCTGCCTGTTTTGGATTCTCAACTCGTCTTGTTCGATCATAAAACAGTGGCAGCTCCACATTTTCTAACGCCGACGTTCTCGATAGCAAATTGAAACCCTGGAACACAAATCCGATTTTTTGATTACGGATGTCAGCATATTCATTTTTGCTCAGCACGTTCACATTTTTTCCATCCAAAAAATAATCGCCCGATGTCGGCTGATCCAGGCACCCGATCAAATTCATCAATGTCGATTTGCCCGAGCCAGACGCTCCCATAATCGCCAGAAATTCACCTGGCGCTACTGACAAATCGATTCCCCGCAGCGCATGCACTGCCACGTCGCCCATCAGGTAGGTCTTGGTTAAATTTTTTGTCTCTATAATTTTGTCCATTTTATTGCTCTCTCAGTGATAATTACTTTTTTCGTGAGACGGCAGAGGTGAGACGTCAAACGTGAAACGTGAGACGTGAGACGTAAGAGACTCATTAAAACTATTTTTTTTCTTTTCCTATCCGAGCTTTGCCATCTGCAATTATTCTTTTGCAGTCTCACATCTGCCTTTTCACGTTTGCCATTTCACATTTCACATTTTAAAACGGCCTCGGCGGCCCAAAATTCCTTTGCGACGAACTCGTGCTCTTCTTTTCACTCCCGCTTTGAGTTCCAACAATAACCTGCATCCCTTCTTTCAAATCACGGCTCATCACCACCTCGGTCAATTTGCCGTCGGTGATACCCGCCTTAAACGGCGCCATGACCAATTTATTATTTTCATCCAGATACCACACCGTTCCTGCATCTTTCGGTCGAGACTGTTTTGAATTTTGTCCTCCCATCCTGGGCATCCTATTTTTCAAGGAATCAGGTGCTGAATCAAATCGCTTTTTTGCCTCATCGAAAAAAGCCTGCATCGCTTGCTCCGATGGCTGAAATCGCAGCGCTGTATTTGGAACCAACAACGCATCACTTCGCTCCTCGACAATAAAATCCACCGTCGCTGTCATTCCAGGCAGCAGAAAATTTTCATTATTCGCTGCATCGATGACCACCGTATAATTGACCACATTTTGAACCGTGGTCGGCTGCAATCGAATCTGTTTGACTACGCCAGTAAAATTTTTATCAGGGTAAGCCTGGACAGAAAACGTCACTTTTTGACCGTTCTTGATCATGCCGATATCGCTCTCATCCACCTGGGCGTGAATCTCCATTTTGGATAAATCTTCAGCAATCACAAACAGCACAGGCGCTTGCAGGCTGGCTGCCACAGTCTGACCAGCTTCCACATTCCGCTGGATGACCGTGCCATTGATGGGGGAATGAATGAAGGCATATTTTAAATTGCGCTGGGCTCGCTCAAACGACGCCTGGGCCGAGGTTAAGCTTGACTTTTGGGTTTTCACCTGGATTCGAATGGGCAAAAATTCAGCTTCGGAAATTAGCCCTTTTTCAAATAAGGGCAAATTACGACTATAATCAGCCGTCGCTTGTTCCAGCAAGGCTTTTGCCTTTTCCAGATTTGCCTGGGCATCCATCAGCGCCGTTTTCAACAACACCGTATCCAGCACCGCGAGCAATTGTCCTTTTTTCACCTGGTCGTTAAAATCTACATTAAGCTTATCGATAATGCCCGAT
>JALOPY010000369.1 GCA_025453735.1 bacterium
ATCGAGTAACTTGTCGGTTCCAGCACACCTGGATAGAGCGGCTCGAATGTGCCATTGGAGTGGACGATGATAATGGCCGACGCGGCGTTGGTTCCGACATACATATCTCCATCGGCAGAAAACGTGATCGATAAAATTTCAGATGTC
Source organism: bacterium (assembly GCA_025453735.1). Taxonomy (GTDB): domain Bacteria; phylum Zhuqueibacterota; class Zhuqueibacteria; order Thermofontimicrobiales; family Thermofontimicrobiaceae; genus JALOPY01. The sequence continues at coordinate 148 of JALOPY010000369.1, forward strand.
GGATCGATATTGGTTCCCCAGTCGAAATAGAGCTCATTTGGTCCCAATGTTTTATCGGGCAAAATCTGGTTGCGCCAGATCAATTGTTTATTCGTCGTGTTATCCTTGCCGCCGACATAAACATAGCCATTGAATACACGGACAGCTTTGACATACGTGCTGGCATAACTTGCCACGCCGATATGGGAGCCATTCGGCATGATGGAATAGAGACTATCGCCATTTCCACCAGCGAACAGGGTGCCATCTTCGGCGAAGTCTAAATCATAAATTGGCTTTCGAGCCGACAGCCATTGCGCCGCATTGCCACCTCCAGGCGGAATTTTGTAAAGGATTCGGGTGCTGCGAGCAAGATAAAGATTTCCGTCCGGTCCCAATTTCATGGCAGAAAACGTTGAAAATGTCGCCGAGCCATAATCGACTTTTTCTTCATTCGGGCTTATTTTGATAATTTTTCTCGAGCTCAATGCCACATACGCATTTTCATCTTTATCACACTCCACGACCATCGGCTCATCAAAATCACCAAAGCCACCGAACTCGCCGACTCCTCGAACCAGCTTGTATGGCATCAAATTGCTGAAAGAAACAGCGCCCAGCACCGAAACTTTAACCATTGCCGCATCAAGAATGATATTGGGGCTCTGGACGATGAGTTGATTTTCCGATGCTTCCCAAATCGTCGCTTTTGTCTTGCCAAAATGAACAAAATTATTTTCTTTAATGGGAGAAAAATTTTGCCCCATGAGCTTGATCGTCACGATGCCTGCCAGGGCGCTATCTGGCGGCTCCATTGCCGTAATGACCGGATCAGGATTATAGACAGAATCGGGATCATAAAGCTTTTGCGCTTTTTCGCTTTCGCATCCCATGCTGAACATGCAAAACAATAGCAGCAAAAATATGAGTCCATGCAACCTATTCATGAATATCTCCTCAAAGTTTGATTGGATATTGGGTATTGGATATTGGACATTAGATTTTCAGGTATTCATTTAATCGGAGTGCGGTGCCTTTATGCACCGCAATTTGCAGTCCATGAAGGGACTGCACTCCAAATTATTTTGGCCATTCAGTCTGACCAAGCATTGCAAATATCTAATACCCAATACTCATTTTCTATGCTACCGAATAATGACGAACTTCCGGATGGCGCTTTCGCCTTTTTTGTATAATAATTCGTTTGTCTCTGGATCTTTATAATCTTCAATCACTTCAAAATGAGCGATATAAATGCCGCTCACCACCACCTGGCGTGATGAGGTCACCGAATTCCAGGATTCATCGCCGCTGCCATTGGTGTGTTCGATAGTTTGAATTAAATCGCCCCGCTCCGTAAAAATCCGAATGCGACAGCGAGCCGGGATATCGAGAAACGTTATTTTATCCGGTTCACCCAGGTATTGCAGTCCCCGTGCTTTAATGTTGTATGGATTGGGAACGACACGAATATCTTTTAATGATACGCCAGCTTTTCTTCGCAAATAGGCTGGCTCTGTGGTTCGCGTGTAAAACCGACCACTGCGCAAAGCGCCAACCGGGTTGGCTTCACCAGTCGTATTATTGCTGCCATCATTGACAGCGCATAAATAGTAGTAATATGAAAATCCTCGAGACGCCTGGGTATCATTATAGCTATTCGTGCCGGGCGGAACCGTCGCAATTTTGTCAAAGACCGTATCAGTCTTGCCAACCGCTCGATAGACTTCATAGCCAGCAAAGCCGGGATCGCTTTCGGATTCACTCAATGACCAGGAAAGGCTGATGCGATCGCCGCCGGACTCGACATTGAATAGCGCGGGAGGCAACGGCGGCTGAGGAATCTCATATCCCAGATCGAAATTCCGTTTCGCCCTTCCAAACGTCTCCATGATGGAATCTTTACCGGTGTAAAACCAGCTATTTTTATAGGTATCTTTATTGGTTGTGGTGCTTCCATCTGGCAAGGTGTAGGGCGATTTTTGCTCCAGCCAATTTTTACCGACTACCTCGCACATTGGACGGCTCAAGCCGCTGATCGCTTGTACTTCTACGACGCGAACACTTTGCCCGGGCTCCAGGTCAAAGGGACCATAGCAAATCCAGACATTGGTGCCGCCGCCATCATTATGGACAGTGACTGGATCCGGGTTGGTAGCCATGTAAACTTCATCCATGCGATTGGTGCCGCCCAAGCCTGTATATGGAATGCCACTCAACATTTCGTATAATTGGATCATTTTTGGCAAGTCTGTTTGCTGCAAATTTCCGACACTCGGGTAGGTATCGCCAGCATGCCAGCCAAGCACTGCTGGTTGATTGGGATCATCGCTTTTATCGGTACCGCTTTTATCAACATGCAAAATAGCGATTCCGGCAAACTGGGGTCCTGTCAAGCGTCCGGGAGCGACAAGCAGCGGCGCGCCGATATTATCATAAGAATTGACTGTCGTTTGTCCTGCCCAACTAAAACCACAACGAATCCATTGAACAATCGGGTTCGCTTCGGTGATCTTTTCTGTGGCATGCAACGGATAGTCCTCGCCGCGTTTGGTGACCCAGGTATGTTTTCCCCAGACCTGTCCATCACCGATTTTTTCGCCACCTTCGCGACCACAAGCATAGCGTATTCCCCACCCAACTCGAACGCCTTTGAGCGGCTTATTTAATTCAATGTCGTCGTCATAATCGACATTGCCCGTATTTTCAAAAGTGTACTCGGTAATATAGTAATTGTCATGATATTGTTGGGTGAAAAACAGCATGCGCCGGGTCATGGTCAATCCGAGCGATGTATTGACCACATCGAGCACGACACGATCGGCAACCTGGGTTTGATCGACTTCATCAACATCACCAGTGTATGGAGCGGTTACATTGCTGCCATCGACGAGTACCACCGGGGGAGCAAATTTTGCGATTTGCTTCAATTGCATCGGATACAAAGATAGATCGACATAACCCAGGCTAATGCCTGTTCCAAAGACTTCCCAGGGTTGCCCTGCCGCATCGGTAAAATCTTTTGCTGCCATCCAGGCTCGCGTAATAACTGCGTTATCCTGCTTAAAATAATCAGCAGGCCAGATCAATCCTTCATAATAGACGTTATTCCAGGCACGCTCACTTCCGTAAGACGTAAAATACGTTTGTAGCGATCCCGTACGAACGTAGCGTCGTTCCGTTCCTGCCACCTGGGCGGAAGCGTTCGGCAAAGTTATGATCATTATTGAAAGTAACAGAAGAAAAATGATCGTCAATTTGGGTATGTTTTGTTTCATCGCTTGATCCTATTTTTCACTTGAATATTGAACATCTTCACCACAAAGACACGAAAAAAACACATGTCGAAGAACTGATGTTATCAGTTCTGAATCTTCGACACAAAGCATTTTGTGTCTTCGAGTCTTAGTGGCAAGCCTGCTTAGAAATGCAATACCACAGTCTTAGTTTTATAAACCAGGTTTCTTGGAGAAACCTGGTTTATTTTCAACCTGTAACTGAGCCATTACTTAAAAATTAATTTTCAAGCCGAATTTAATGTCTCTTGGATTCAAAAAAGTGAAATAGGTGAAATTCGGCATATCAATATACGCTTTATCATCTTTGATCTTTTTGATCGTCTTATTGCTCACTTCGCTCCAGGCGTTATCGCCAAATTGCATGTATTTCTCAGATGCCGTATCATAATAGATCGCCTTCGGATCTGGATTCGCGACCTCTTGAAAATTGGTGACCGATCTCAGTTGCACAAAATCCACGCCTGGTTTTCGATATTCTCCAATCCGATCGTTGCCTTGTTGTGCGCCTTCTTCCCATGAAAAATGCAGCGATTCCATATAATCATTATAGTCATAATTATTCGAGAATCCCGCATAGTTCAGGAATTTATTGTTGAATATATTGGTGAAATCGACATAAAATTGCAGCTCGTACCGATTGAGTCGCAAGGATTTTGTCAGTCGCATATCAAAATTATAAGTGTCCTTCCAACGGACATTATCCACGAGCCCGGGAATATTATGAGGATTATA
>JALOPY010000370.1 GCA_025453735.1 bacterium
AACCCTGGCTGATCTCAAAGCCGAAGGCAAAGCGATCTTCATGAGCACCCACGACATCTTCCGTGCCAGAACCATCGCCGATCGGGTGGGGATTATGAAGGAAGGAAAATTAGTGATGCTGCGAACCAGAGAGGAATTCTTGAGCGAAAATCTGGAACAGATTTATCTGGAGTATATGCAGGAAGCTGTTGCTTAAAACCGGAGTTAATCCCTGCCTGCGGCAGGCCGGCGTAAGGATTTTATTCTCTGTTTGAGCGAAAAAAACTAAAAGGCTAACGCCTGAATTCCAAAATCAAAGGAGTCAATCATGTTAAAAAAAGTCATTAAAAAAGAGATATTGGACAATATTCTGAGTCCAAAATTTGTCTTCACATTTCTGCTTTGTACGATTTTAATTTTGCTGTCGGTTTTTACAGGCATCAATAATTATCGGTCTGAAAAAAAAGAATATGAATCGGCCATTGCGCTAAACAAAAAGAACCTGGATGGTCAGCCATCCTGGGGAGCATTGGCAGGTCTGGGAACGAAGATCACTAAACAGCCACAGGTTCTGAGCACATTAGCCACTGGAATTCAGGATGCGGTGGGACGCAATGCCACGGTGAACATCGCTTACGATCCGAAACTGACCGATTCAAAATACGATAGCAATCCTGTGTTTGCTATATTTGGCGAATTGGATTTGACATTGATCGTCAAGATCGTGCTCAGCCTGATCGCCATTCTGTTCACCTTTGATGCCATCGTCGGTGAGAAAGAACGAGGCACACTGAAGCTGACGCTCGCCAATCGGGTGCCACGTGATCAACTGATTCTGGGCAAAGCCATCGGCAGCTTTTTGAGTCTGGCGATTCCGCTGGTGATCCCGTTTTTGATCGGACTGATTATTTTGAACCTCTATCCTGACATTCATTTAGCTGGCAGCGATTGGGCACGCATCGGATTGATTTTTGTATTTTACCTGCTGTACCTGATGGTCTTTTTCACGCTGGGATTGTTCGTTTCATCCCGCACCAATCGCTCTTCGAGCAGTCTGTTTATTCTGCTGTTTGCCTGGGTGATTTTTATTTTTGTGATTCCCAAATTATCGGTGATGATTTCCAAATACATCAGCCCTGTGCCATCGGTTCACGAGATCAATGCCCAGAAGGATGCGTTCTTGCAACAAATTCAAGGTTCAGCCCCACAGCAAGTTCAGAAGTGGATGGAAGCCAATCCTCGTGAGGATTCGGATGAGTTTCGAGAGAAGTTCAGAAAATTTCTGGAAGAGCTGCAGCAGGATTTGACCGCGCAAATCGATGCCAAAAATAAAGAATTTGAGGACGCCTTCCAGGCAAAGCGTCGAACACAAGAAACTCTGGCGTTTAACATCTCCCGAATTTCGCCAGCCTCCGCCGTCACGTTTTCAGCCCTGAGCCTGGCAAGAACAGGCATCCACGAGCACGAACGATTTTTGAATTCGATCAAAACGTACAAACCGATTTTCACCAAATGGGTGAATGAAAAGATGATGCGCAGTCTCAATTTGCAGGGTGGCGAACAACCCAAGCCCGTGCTGGACGACATGCCCCAGTTCGATTTCAATCCGATGGGAATCAGTGATTCTTTTATGTTAGCCCTGCCTGATTTGATCATTCTGGCGCTGATGACGATTCTATTGTTTGTAGGAGCGTTTGTGTCGTTTTTGAGGTATGATATTCGGTAGGATTGAAGCAAAGACAATCATAATTTTTGAAAATAATGCCGAAGGGCTGATTATAACCTTTCGGCATTTCATTAAAATCCGATTGTAAAAATTTCCAGTATCAATATTTTTTTTTAAAAAACCGAAGCTAATCTTTCCGCACGCCTCGATATTTCGCCAGCATGTTCAATAAAATTTTCATATCTTTTGGAAGCGGAGCAGAAAGCCTCGATTTCTCTCCCGTCGCCGGATGAGCAAAGCAAATCTCTGCCGCATGCAATGTCAAACGATCGATCAGCGGTCGTTCGTCTTGATCGGATTTAAATCGATAATTTCGCTTCAGGCTGGATAAAAAGATTGGTTCGCTATTTCCATAGAGCGGATCGATCATCAGCGGGTGACCAATTGCCTGCAAATGAATCCGGATCTGGTGGGTTCTCCCGGTTCTTGGAATGACTTTCAATAAAGTATATCCTTTAAATTGCTCAATAACCTGGTATTCCGTGAGTGATTCTTTCCCATTTTTGTGAATTACGACTTTCCCTTTTTTACCTCGATCAATGTCGATAGGAAGATCGATCTTGCCATCTGCTTTCACTTCACCAGTGACAATGGCGAAATATACTTTTTCCACCTCGCGATGCTCCATCTGCTGATTCAAATGTTTATGCGCGGCAGCCGATTTGGCAAATAGCACCACGCCGCTGGTATCTTGATCCAGGCGATGCACTACAAAAATTTTATGTTCAGGATTGCGGGCCTGCAACATGGCGAACAGCGAAGGCTTGTTCGCGTCCCAGCGATCCGGGATGACCAGTAGATGCGATGGCTTATTGAGCGCAATGAGATGTTCATCTTCAAAGAGGATGTCGAATTGATTTTTCATGTTTGGATAATTTTTTTTCTAATAAGTACTCACAAAGAAACAGGAGTTCAGCGCCTTTATGGACTGCCAGCGATACATAAAGGCATCACACTCCAATTCGATTGAAGCTATCCTGAAATTTGCTGGCTCTCGCGAAATCTTCGTTGTCGCATCATTTCCGCCATGACGATGCTTGCTGAATGGCTGAGCGAGAGCGATCCGATTTCCGATGCCATTGGAATTTTGATAAATGTGTCGCAATGATTCCGAACTGCTGCCGATAATCCTCGTTTTTCTCCGCCAATTGCCAGCATGATAGATGTGTTGAGATCAATGTCGTACATCGTTCTTTTCGCATTGGCAATGCAGCCGAACAATTTTAGTCCTGCATTTTTGAACCGGGGCAATGCTTTATCAACCTGATCCAGCACAGCGATGGGCATCCGTTCGAACGCTCCCGATGATGCGCGGGAGACTGCCGCGCCGTCAAAATCCCAAAGATGCTTTTTCAGCAGCACTGCATCGATTCCCATCGCTTCGGCGGAGCGAAGTGTGAAACCGAAATTCTGGTCATCATCAACGCCTTCCAGAAGCAATAATGCGGGTGAACTGTGATGTTTTTTAATCTGTTCTAAAATCGCCTCCCAGTGAATCGGCGGTTTTGGCGTTGCCAGAGCGATGATTCCTCCGTGGGTTTTGCCATGGGCCATGGCATCGAGCTCAGCTCGTGTGGCATATTTTAGTGCAATATTTTGCTGTCCTGCGTCATCCAAAATTGGCTGAATTAGCTTCTCATGTAAGCCCGAGCGAATAATGATCAATGAAATTTTTCGCTGACGGGCTTTCAATGCCGCTGCAACGCAGATTTTTCCTTCGAGTTGTTCCAATCGCTGATCTATTGTTTGTGTGAAAAATTATGATCTCTATTTTTAATATCACTACACTCGTTTAGGGTTAATCTTTCAGTATAAAAAATCATAAATATACTGATTCCATCGCTTGGAGCGATGGAATCAGTATGAAATTCTAAATCGTAATGAGTATAATATAATATTAAAGATCAAAATGTCAAGTAAAATTATCGGAACTTAATTCCATCCAGATCGGTTTTAATCAAAACATGAATCATAAAATTTCTGATAAACTGAATTTGCTATGAAGGAGGAAGGATGGAATATGTACATTTAGGGCGCACCGGTTTAAAAGTCAGCCGGATTTGCCTGGGTACCATGAATTTTGGTCCCGAGACAAACGAAAAAGACAGCTTCGCCATTATGGATAAGGCGCTGGACCTGGGGATTAATTTTTTCGACACCGCAAACGTTTATGGCTGGAAAATTGGCGAGGGAATTACCGAAAAAATTATCGGGAAATGGCTCGCGCAAGGTGGCGGACGCCGGGAAAAGATCGTGCTGGCGACAAAAGTTTTTGCGAAGATGGGCGATTGGCCCAATGAGCAACATCTATCCGCCTATCATATTAAGCGAGCCTGCGAAGAAAGTCTGAAACGTTTGCAAACCGATCATATCGACCTGTACCAGATGCATCACGTTGATCGTAATGCCCCATGGGAGGAAATCTGGCAGGCAATGGAACAGCTTGTC